>CAZTBG010000005.1:0-54627 GCA_964611805.1 uncultured Dehalococcoidales bacterium
TACCGGCAACATCGCTAAGGTCCCGCGCATCGGCGACGAGGAAAGCCACTTTATCTTCAAGGCCTTCCTCAGCGACTCGCTTCTGACACACTTCCAGTAGCTTGGGTGAGAGGTCAACAGCCGTAACGGTATACCCTCGCTTTGCCAGAGGAATTGCATATGCGCCGGTTCCCGTCCCTATATCCAAAACAGAACCAGAAGGAGGCAGATACTTTTCCAAGTAACGCCAGGTTATATCGCGTTCAAGCTGGTGCCGCTCCAGCCTGACAAGTTCACTTTCCGAAGCGTCGTCATAATACGATTGAACATCACTGACGTCGTCGGGCATTGGTCACTCCTCCAGAATACAAACATCCGGCAGGTTACGATATTTCTCATCGCAGTCGAGCCCGTAGCCGACGAGGAATTTGTCAGGTACGGTAATACCGATATAGTCGATTGATATCGGTACCCGCCGGCGTGAGGGTTTATCGAGCAGGGCACACAACCTGAGCGAGGCTGGCCTCTTCTTATGAAGGTATTCCAGCAGGTAAGCAACCGTCAGGCCGGTATCGATGATATCCTCGATAACCAGCACATCCCTACCCCTGACAGTGGAGCGAAGCCCCTGCACAACGCTTATCTTACCAGAGCTCTCCGTACCCCGACCGTAGCTGGAGAGCCGGACAAAATCAAGCTCCAGCGGAAAATCAAGTCTACGGACTAAATCAGCCATAAACATGAAGGAGCCTTTGAGAATGCCGAGGAGCAGGGGTTCTTTACCGAGGTAGTCCCGTCGGATTTCGGCTGCCAGGCGGTCTACGGTAGCAGCTATTTCGGTGCTGGAGTAAAGGACCTCTGGTCGGCTTTCACTATTCATCTCTAACCTTTCAATGCGTCTCCTGGCGTGTTATCCCACACACCAGCCCTTCAGAACAGCTTTCACACTTCTCACACTCAAGCTGCAAGGTAGTATGGGTGATTTGGAAACGCCTGGACAGCTCCTGCTCAACCGCCCGGGCGATTTCGGCGCTCCGGGCAACCGTCTGGTCTTCAACCAGGACATGAGCACTGAGGGCATATATCCCGGATGTTATTGTCCAGATATGCATATCATGAACATCCCTGACACCGGAAACATTCATCATCGTCCGGCCGACTTCGCCCATCTGAATGTGTTTGGGCACCGCTTCGAGGAGGATGTCGCTGGACTCCCTGACAACCCGCACGGCCCCCCAGAGGACAATAGCACCGATAAGAATGGCAATAATGGGGTCGATAATGCCCCAACCGGTTATCGAAATGATTATACCGCCGACAATCACGCCCAGGGACGATACAGTATCGCCTAGAACGTGCCAGAAAGCAGCCTTGATGTTGATACTAGTGTGTCTGGCTCTGCGCAGCAGCAGTATTCCAGCAAGGTTGGCAACCAGGCCGATGGCCGCTATCGTCATCATCAACGATGCCTCAACCTGGGGCGGCTCCAGCAGGCGCTGGTAGGCCCGGTAGAAAATATAGATGGCCACCAGCGCCAGGATAACACCATTAGCCAGCGCTGCCATGATTTCAACACGGTGGTAGCCGAATGTTTTGGCAGTATTAGCCGGTCTCCGGGCAATCCAGATGGCAATAAGACTGATGCTCAGCGCCAGGGCATCTACCAGCATATGGCCGGCATCACTAAGAAGGGCCAGACTGTTACTGAGCAGGCCGCCAACGATTTCGGCGACCATTATCACCAAAACAATAAGCAGGGCAAACAGCAACGGCCTGGTGCCACCTGCTGTCTGGTGATGGTTATGCTCATCAAGCATAGTCAGTTCTCCAGCCCGCCGGGCTTCAGGTACATAATACCACGTTCGGGCTGCATGAGAAACAGGCAGACTCGACCACCTAACCCCAAAAAGGGGATTGACAGTTGACAATAGGTCTGTTAGAAATGTCTCAATAACACTGGCAAGAGGTTGTGAAGATGCTGGTACTGACTAACGGTATTCTAATTGACGGCACAGGACAGGAACCCATCGAAAAGGCCACCGTGGTATTGGAAGGAAATACTATCATGAGTACTGGCCCGCGGAGTGGCTACCCAGAAGGTGCACCGGCAATTGACCTGGGTGGCCGGGTGATTATGCCCGGGCTGATTGATTGCCATCTTCACCTCGGCGGATTTGTTATTGACAAGCCAGGTAGGCCGGTCGGCCAGGTCTCTTTCTTAGACATGTTCTCCTTTGTGTGGGACTACATGCGCAATTTTGCCAAGCGAAGGCGGCTGGCAATCGAGAACGGGGTCACCACCATCAGAAGTGCCGGGGACAACTATCCGCAAATCATAAAACTGCGTGACAAAATTAAGGCAGGCAAGCTCACCGGCCCCAGGATAATTGCACCCGGACCAATATTTACTGCCCCCGGCGGGCATCCAGCAGGCACCATATATAGGCGCAATCGCTACATTGTGGAGCATGCCACGAGACAGGTCGACAATACCGACGCAGCTAGGGGAGAGGTGAAAGAGTTAGCCGAGGGAAGAGTTGACTGTATCAAGGCCATCTATTCCAAGATAAATCCGATGGACCTTGCCCATGATGTCCCCCAACTGGACCTTCATGTGCTGGAAGCATTGGTGGACGAGGCCCACAGACATAACCTTCGGACAATGGTACATACGGGAAGTCCTGAGGAAACCAGGGATGCTGTCAGAGCAGGCGCAGACAGTATCGAACACGGGATTTTACCAGGAGCCGATTCCATGGATTTTCCCGATGATGTTATCACAATGATGCGGGACAATGGCACATACTTCGTACCGACTCTCGCCATTGCATGGGCAAACAGAGAAGAATTCCCGGAGTTATTTGCCGCGGTGAAACGAGCCGTAAAGAAGCTCCACGATAGTGGGGTAAGCGTTGCCACCGGCACAGACTCAGGCTCTCCAGGCGTCGTCATCGGCAAGGGTGTCCACATTGAAATCGAACTGCTGGTACAGGCCGGTCTGAGTCCAATGGAAGCGATAGTGGCAGCCACACAGAATGCTGCCGGGAACCTGGGACAGGGGTACCGCCTGGGAACAATTGAGGAAGGCAAGCTGGCGGATATCATTGTGGTCTCCGGGAACCCTCTGGAGCAGGATGGCAAGACGGGTAAAGTAGTAATGGTAATCAAGAATGGCGTGGTACTGGTCGACCACCTTAGTAATGGTCGGTTTGCTCGGGCATGATGACCACATGAGGAGCACCGGTTGCCGGATGAGCCTCCACCTTGACCGACGCCGCAAAGACTTCCCGAAGCATGTCCTCGGTGATGACCTCGGCTGGTGTCCCGTCAGCCAGCACCCTGCCCTCTTTGAGGAGTACCAGACGGTCAAAATAGAGAGAGGCCAGGTTGAGGTCGTGCATGGCGGCGACGACGGTCAGTCCCTGCCCGCGGTTCAGGCCCCTAACCAGTTCCAGAATCTCCACCTGGTGAGTAATGTCCAGGTGCACCGTCGGCTCATCGAGCAGCAGCAATCGAGGTTGCTGAGCCAGCACCATCGCCAGGATAACCTTCTGACGCTCGCCACCACTGAGCTCATCAAAACGGCGTTGCTCCAGTTCACCTATACCTACTACTTTCAGGGCGTAACCCACTGTCTCCCTGTCTACCTCCGTCTCACCCGTAAGAGTGCGAATAAAGGGGATTCGCCCCAGCATCACCACCTCGCCTACCGTAAAGGCAAAGGGGATATGGAACTGCTGAGGCATCACCGCAATACTGCGGGCTACTGCCTTCCGCCTCATCCGGCCCAAGCTGGAGCCGTCCAGCCAGATTTCACCCTGGCCTGGCTTCAGAACACCACTTGCCAGCTTGATAAGGGTAGTCTTGCCCGAGCCATTGGGGCCAAGCAGGCCTACCATTTCACCAGACTTGACCGACAGGTCGATATTATGTAAAACCAACCCGTTGCTGTACGAGAAAGAGACCTGCCTGATATCCAGGCCAATCATCAGAAAGCGTACTCCCTCCGGCTGCGCCGTAACAGGTAAAGGAAGAACGGAGCGCCAACAATAGCGGTGACAATCCCCACCGGAATCTCGGTGGGGGCCAGCACAACCCGTGCCAGCAGGTCGGCGAAAACGACGAAGATAGCCCCGGCCAGGGCCGAGGCCGGCAGGAGAAGCCGGTGGTCAGGCCCCAGAACGAGACGCACCGAATGCGGCATTACCAGCCCGACAAAACCAATAAGGCCTCCAATAGAAACAGCCGCCGCCGTCAGTAACGAGCCCAGGGCCAGAATGAGTATCTTGGCTCGCTCTACCTCGACGCCGACATAGGCAGCACCCTCTTCTCCCAGGGAAAAGGCGTTCAGATGGTAAGCAAAGAAACGGGCCACAACCACACCAGCCACCACCAGTGGGGCGATAAAAGCTAACTGCTCCCAGCCAACCACTGAAATATGCCCCATGAGAAATGAATAGACCGAGCGGATGTTAAGGTCCATCCGATCGCTTATGGCCATCATAAAAGAGATAACCGCCGCCAGCAGGGCACTGACCACGAACCCGGCCAGGAGCATGCTGACAATGGGCGTCTTGCCACCGACACGCGCCAGGTTATAGACGAGAATCACCGTGCCCAGGGCACCGATAAAGGCAGCCAGCGGCACCAGGCCGAAACCGAAGAAGGTGAGTTCTATCGGCAACACCATAGCCACGGTCGCTCCCAGGGCGGCTCCGGCCGAGGTACCGATAATGTAGGGGTCAGCCATTGGGTTTCGCAAAAGTCCCTGGAACAGCACGCCAGCCGTGGCTAAAGCTGCCCCTATCAAAGCACCAGCGATGACGCGGGGTAGTCTAATCTGGAAGAAGATTGTCTCATCGGCACCACGCCAGGTGTCCTGCAAATTGATAAAAGGTAGCTTGTCCAGCGTCATTTTGACCATATCCGGCAGAGATAAAGTCACCGTCCCGAAGATACTGGCCACGAACAATGCCAGGACCAGCCCTGCCGTCAGGAACAGCAGAACCAGGGCAAACCGGCTACGCCCCTTCAGCCTGCCGGACGTCTTCTCCTTCACGCCAGTTACGACACCCAACGTCATTTTTCTACCTCTAAAAAGATAGAATCCCCTCATCGCTCGAACAAGGGGATTCATAACTTGTCACTTACTTCCCCCATCTCCGCGGAGGTAACCAAGAAAAGTCGGGGCTGGCGTTCTGACTTCCGACGGGCTTACTACCCGTGGTAACAGCAGGCGGAACTGTGCCGGACTCTCACCGGGCTTGCGCTCCATTTAAGCCCTCGCTCGCGCTCGGGCACCCCTGGGACTCTCTATTCAGTTGTATTCTCTAGCGTAGCGGACGGGGCCGCAAAAGTCAATATGTTGTAACCTATCGCATCATTAGTGACACCCTGGCATTACTTTGTTCACCTTGCCCATCGGTTCGGCAATGGTAGCCCCATCCCCTTAATCCCTTTCCCCAGAGGGGAAGGGGATGATATGGCAAGAGGGGCTGCGCCCCCTCTTTGACTTCCCTTTAGCAGTGTTTAGAATGCTTGCTCGCCGTACGACTTCGACAGGCGAGGACTATGGCAGATGTGCTTGGCTACTCCAGGTGCTCTTCGTCAGGCAGTGCCTCTAGCTCAGCCAGAGTGAAAACCGGACCATCCTGGCAGACAAACTTAGAGCCTATGTTGCATCGGCCACACATACCGATTCCACACTTCATCCGTTTCTCCAGTGAAAGGATGACTCTCTCCGGTGGGAAACCCAGTTCCTTGAGGACTGGTAGCGTAAACCTTATCATGATAGGCGGGCCACAGACCAGGGCATAGGCATCTTCCGAACTGGGAGCGATTTCCCTCAGTACGTCCGGTGCCATCCCTGTTTTCCCACTCCACCCCTCTGCCTCCCGGTCGATGGTCAGGACTAGTCTGAGGTCTTCCCTCTCACCCCAATCTTTGAGTTCGTCCCGATAGAGGAAAAGACCGGGATTTCTCACACCGTAGATAATTGCAATGCTCTGAAACCGGTCTCTCCCCGTATCCAGGATGTATTTAACCAGAGAACGAAGTGTCGTGAAGGCAAAGCCACCGCTGACGATAACTAGGTTCTTTCCCTCTAGGTCAGCCAAGGGGTAAGGATGCCCCAAAGGACCTCTCACCCCAATAATCTCCCCCTCTTCCAATTGGTGCAGGGCTTTGGTCACTACGCCTGTCTTGTTTACCGTGAACCTAAGCCCAGGCTCAGTAGGAGAAGAAGCCATACCGAAAGGTGCTTCCCCTTTGCCGAAGATGGACAGTTCAGCAAACTGCCCGGGAAGATAGGAAAATGCCTTCTCGTCCTCCTCTCTGAGGAAGGAGAGGTAAAAGCTCTTTATGTTGCTATCGGTCGTTTCCGTAATGACCTTATCAACCCTCACCAGTAGGGGCAGGAAGGGATTGTTCAACCTTCACCTCCGACCAGACTGTTAATTATTTGGCGAATATCAATGTTCACCGGACAGTTCACGATACATCTCCCACAGCCGACACAGGACAACTCACCGTAGGTATCCGGGGAATACTTGAACTTATGCAATATCCTTTGCCTCGTTCGTTCTTTTCCGGTGGGCCGGGGATTAAAGCCCGAGGCCTGCTTGGTATACAAGGGGAACATGCAGGTGTCCCAGATGCGAATCCTCTCCCCTCCCAAACCAGTCTTCTCATCGACCACATCAAAACAACTACAGGTAGGGCACAGGTAGGTACAAATGCCACACCCCAGACACTTTTCCTGAACCCTGTCCCAGAAGTCGCTGTCAAATATCTTTGATAACTCTAGCTCGGCTACGCCCTTCCCCGCCACCTCAGTTGTAATCTGGGCTTCGGCTTGCTGCTTTACCTCTTCGGCCAGTTTAAGACTCTTCTCATCTGCCTCAACAAGCGTCCTGTCCTTGAATAACTCTTCGCCTTTTTGGGTAAGTACTTCTATCACGTATGCCTCACCGATGTCCACAAACAGAGCATCTGCGCCCTCTTTGGAGAAAGGGCCTCCCCCTACGGAGGTGCAGAAGCATGTGTTTCGTGGGTGGTTGCAGGCCAGTGCCAGAATAGTGGTGTTCTCTCTCCTCCTCAGATAGTTTAAGTCCTTAGATTCACCTTCGAGAAATATCTTATCCAGCAGGAGAAAAGCTTTTGCATCGCAGGGGTGCACCCCGAAGAGTACCGTTTTCTTTGGCTCTGGGGGGGCTTCATGTAACACATATTCGCCGTTTGAGAGCTGGTAGCTAAAGAGCACCTCTGCCTGGGGGAAGAACAGCTCTTTGGGAGATTGTCTCGAATTAGTATAATCGAGCAATGCTTCCGCTCCAGAGCTAATTTCCCTGAAGAGGACAAGACCCCCCTCATCTACTGGGGCAACCACTTGAAACTCCTTACGGAGTTCATCCAGAAAGCCAGCCAGCTTATCCTTATCTATCTTCAGATACCTCATATCTTTCCCTGACCACTCCTCCCGTGCTACGCGGCCTTCATCTGATAAACTCCTGCTCATCTTCAGGTTTGTAGGTAGCCAGAGGTGGTAGTTCTTCCAGGCTAAGTCCTGCTTTGTAGCCGAACCTCTCCTCAACGTCTTTCTCGAGCTTCTTGTTGAGCTTTCTCAGGTCTACTCCCATGGGGCAGGCCCGCTCGCAGGCGCCACAATCAACGCAGCGACCGGCCAAATGTAAGGCTCGAACCAGATGGAAAAGCTCGGTGTCAACGGGGTCGACGGTTTTGCCGACCCACTGTGGTTCGGAATTATCCACGAAGCACTCGCGACAGTAGCAAAAGGGACAGGCATTTCGGCAGGCATAACAGCGGATACATTTGTTTATTTCGCTGGCTAAGTAGGCCCTTCTTTCCTCTGCGCTCTTCGCCTCGAACTGCTTAATGTCTTCATACTCGTCGACTTTTTCGCTCTCCGGGACCTTCTCCCCGAGGAGGAAGTCATAGATTACCGGGTTACGGTGTCGGCAAACCCTGCAGGACTGATGCAACAGGTCGGCTCTGGGTAGCACCTTCTCAAAGTCGGAGCCCCTGACAAGGATTTCTTCATCTCTTTCCTCAGCTTCCAGGACTTCTTTTCCTCCCACTGCCGACTCCAGCTTTTTTCGGTCAATCATGCCATGACAGGGAATGCCCAGGATAACCAGCTTCTCCCGTTCTATCTGGTTTTCCTGAATGAGGCCGACTATGGCCCGACTATCACAGCCCTTGGCCACGATGCCTACCCTTTCCCTCCTGCCTGGCAGGAACCTGGCCAGGTTATTTTCGCAACTCGAGTCCCAAGTCAGTCTCTCTACGTCATCGGGGTTGCGAACAAAACAAGGCGAACTAAAGAGAGGAAGAGTGCCATCCTCAAACCCGATTATCAGGTCAACTTTATTCTCTTCAAGCAGCTTCTTAGCTGTTTGCCTTATCGCTGCGATTACGTCATTCATCTTTCGGTTTTGTTTTTACCAGTTTTTTACTCGGACCCAGAGCTTTTATTTCTTCGGTGACTTCCCTCACCACCTCGGAGAACTTGCTGCCCTCTGATGCTGAGACCCAGGAGAACTGAACCCTGCCCGGCTCAACTCCCACATATTCCAGCAAGCTCTTGAGCAGGGCAAACTTTCTCCTTGCATAGTAATTACCACTGAGATAGTGACAGTCACCCGGATGGCAGCCTGAGACCAAGACACCATCAGCTCCCTGCCGCAGAGACCTTAGAATGAAGAATGGGTTTACTCTACCTGAACAGGGTACCCGGATAACCCGTATATTCGGTGGGTACTGCAACCGGGATACCCCGGCCAGGTCTGCCCCGGCGTAGCTACACCAGTTGCAGAGGAAAGCGACTATCTTGGGTTCCCAATCTTTTCTCTCTTCTTTATCCATTGTCTACCCGACGGCTTCAAGGGCATCAATCATTTCCAGGATTTCAGAATCGCTGAAGCCCTTGAGGTCAATAGCACCACTCCGGCAACTGGAAGCACAAACTCCACATCCCTTACATGAAGCCTCGGTAACCACAGCTACCTCTCTCCCCAAACGCTCATTATACTCAAGTTTTATCGCCCCAAAAGGACAGACAGCTTCACAAACTCCGCAGCTATTGCACTTATTCACATTCACTGAGGAGACCACCCCTCCAGCTTCGATAAATTTCTTCGAAAGAACGGTACAGGCGCGTGAAACGGCTGCCTCAGCCTGTGTAATGCACTCCTCAATGGTCTTGGGGCTGTGGGCCAGACCGCAGAGATAAAGGCCATCGGCAGCAAAATCCACCGGACGTAGCTTAACATGGGCTTCCAGGAAAAAGCCGTTCTCATCAAGTGAGGTCTTGAAGAGCTGCGAGACAGCCTTATTGTCACTGGGCGGTAACGTAGCTGCTGCCAGAGCCAGCATGTCCACGTCTATCGACACCTTCTCACCCAGCGAAGTGTCAGTGACTTCCACCTTCAGCCTGTCGGCGGCGTTCACTTGCGGCTTGTCCTCCGGTTCATACCTTATGAACAGCACTCCCTGTTCTCTGGCTTTCCGGTAATAGTCTTCTTTAAAGCCGTAAGTCCTGATATCGCGATACAGGATATAGATATTCATCTCAGGATTAAGTTCTTTAAGCCTTAGAGCACTTTTTATAGCTTCGCTACAGCATACCCGGCTGCAGTAGTTCCTGGGTTCTTCTCGCGAACCGACACAGAGAATCATTGCTAGATTCTTTACCGAATTGACCTCTCTTTTGGCAATCTTCTCCTCAAGCTCAAGCAGAGTCACTACCCGGGGGTCTTTCCCGTAAAGATATTCTGCAGGTTTATACTCCTCGCCGCCGATAGCAACTATAGCGACGCCGTGCTTGATTTCCACCACATCACCGGAGCCGGTCCTTATCTTGGTCACGAAGTTCCCTACGTAACCGGAAGACTCAATCACTTCGGAACCAGTATAGACATGAATCAAATGATTTTGGGTAACCCTATCTATCAGATTGCTTAGATATAGCTGTACATCTCCGCCTTCCAGGGTAGAGTGCAGTCTGCGCGCCATCCCACCGAGCGCCGGCTCCTTTTCCACGAGGTATGCTTCAAACCCCTGTTGAGCTACTCCCAGAGCCACCTGCATCCCGGAGACGCCTCCTCCAACTACCAGGGCTGACGGAGTCACCGGCACACCTACCTGGCTAAGCGGTCCAGATGCCCTTGCGCGGGACACGGCAATCCTCACCAGGTCTTTCGCCTTCTCCGTGGCAGCCACCTTCTCCTGCATGTGCACCCAGCTGCACTGGTCTCGAATGTTGGCCATGGTAAAGAGATAGCGATTCAGACCAGCCTCTTTAATCGTTTCCTGGAAGAGCGGTTCATGTGTCCGGGGGGTACAGGAAGCCACCACAACTCGGTTTATACCAAGCTCTTCTATCTTCTCCTTGATACGGTCCTGAGTATCCTGAGAACAGGTATACAGGTTCTCCTCAGCATGGACTACATTGGGAATTGTTTTCGCGTACTCAACAACCTCTGGCACATTCACCACCCCGCCGATGTTTATACCACAGTGGCAGATAAAGACCCCGATGCGTGGTGGCTCACCGGAAACATCCCTTTCTTCAGCATACTCCTTCTCCTTTACCAGGGCTCCCCTGGCTGGGGAGAGAATGGCTGAAGCCTGATGGGCAGCGGCACTTGCCTGTATCACTGTCTCCGGGATGTCTTTAGGGCCCTGGAATACCCCGCAGACGAAAATTCCCGGTCTGGAGGTCTGGGTGGGACTGAAGCCATCCGTCTGACAGAATCCGTACTGGTTTAACCCGAGGTCTAGTCTCTCAGCCAGCTGGCGAAGCTTTGGGGGAATA
Source organism: uncultured Dehalococcoidales bacterium (assembly GCA_964611805.1). Taxonomy (GTDB): domain Bacteria; phylum Chloroflexota; class Dehalococcoidia; order Dehalococcoidales; family Fen-1064; genus W589. The sequence continues at coordinate 10,814 of CAZTBG010000005.1, forward strand.
CACAAACCAGTGGAGAGGACCACCAGGTCGAACTCCTCTTCCTTTACCTCACCATTGGCTGCATAGCTCAGGAGAAGGTTCTTGCTCCTCTGGAGTTCCTTTATACCTGAAACAAGGCTCTTAACAAATCTGATACCCGACGTCCTGGCGTTCTCATAGTATTTCTCAAATCCTTTGCCGAAGGTGCGCATGTCGTTGTAGAAGATGGTAAGCTCCAGGTCAGGCTGATGCTCCCGTGCAATAACCGCTTCCTTGATAGCATACGTGCAGCACACCGAAGAACAGTAACCGTTGCCCAGACCGATATCCCTCGAGCCAACACACTGCACCCAAGCTACTTTCTTAGGGGGCTTTCCGTCTCCAGGCCTCAACACGTGCCCTTGATAGGGACCGGATGCAGAGAGAATCCGCTCGAACTCCAGGCTAGTGACCACATTCTGATACCGGCCATAGCCATATTCTCCCTTCAACCTGGCATCGAATTCCTCATAACCTGGGGCCAGAATTACCGACCCTGCCTGAAGCTCCACCAATTCATCTCCCATCTGGTGATTTATAGCGTCAGCTTTGCAGGCAGCTACACATTGCAAACACTCAGAGCACACGCCACAGTTAAGGCACCTGGAAGCCTCACTTATTGCCTGCTCCTCAGTAAGACCTAATCTTACCTCATCAAAGGTGGACTTTCTTCTCTTTAAGTCGGTGGTAGCCATCTCCTCTCGCGGTTTTAGTCTCTCCCCCTCAGGGATTGGCCTCAGGTTCTCAGGTTTCTTTCTTTCCAGCGTCCTACCCTGCCCCAGGTCCTCCCCTTCGAGATATCTTCGGATAGACTCGGCTGCCCGTTTGCCACTAGCCACAGCCTCAATAACTATCGCCGGGCCTGACTGACAGTCCCCACCAGCAAAAACACCCGGGCGGCTGGTGGCCAATGTAAGTGGGTCAACCTCAACGGTACCCCTCCTGCCGACCTCGATGTTACTTCCTTCCAAGAAGGATAGGTCTGACGTCTGACCAGTGGCCGGAATGACCATATCCACTTCTACAACAAACTCGGAGCCGGGAATGGGTATGGGCCGCCTCCTCCCCGAGTCATCTGGCTCACCCAGCTCCATCCGAATACATTTTATTCCCTCTACTCTGCCGTCCTGTGAAATAACCTCCACAGGGGCACTAAGGTACTCGATTTGCACCCCTTCGGTGATGGCAGCTTCAACCTCTTCCTCACTCGCTGGCATCTCGGTCCTGGTCCGGCGATAGAGGATGGTGACCTGGTCAGTACCAAGACGCAGCACCGACCTAGCAGCATCTATGGCTACATTTCCTCCACCGATTATGCCCACCCTTTTCCCCACGGATGGATTCTTACCCAGGTTCAAGTCTCTTAGAAAATCGACCCCCTGAACCACTCCCTCGCTATCCTCACCGGGAATCCCCAGACTAAGGCTCTTGTGAGCCCCAACAGCCACAAATACTGCTTCGTAGCCTCGCTGGAACAGGTCGTCCAGACTCAGGTCCTTTCCTAGCCTGGTATTCATACGGAACTCTACCCCGAGCTGCCTCACCACATCAATCTCTTTCTCAAGAATGTCCCGAGGTAGCCGGTATTCAGGTATGCCAACATAAAGCATGCCCCCTACCACTGACATGGCCTCAAAAACAGTGACCTGATACCCCTCCAGAGCTAGATAATAAGCTGCGGTAAGACCGGCTGGGCCAGAGCCGATGATAGCCACCTTTTTATTCTTCTCAGCCTTCTTCTCAGGGACGGGCATGGTTCCTACCCTATCAGCTACGAACCATTTGAGGTCACATATTGCCACCGGCTCATCTAACTGCTTTCTCCGGCACTCAGCTTCGCAGGGGTGAGGACAAACCCGACCAAGTATACCCGGAAATGGGAGCTCCTCACGTATTAGCCGATAAGCTTCTTCATATTTACCTTGGGAAATTAAGGCAACATATCCCTGGACATTTATTCCAGCCGGGCAGGTCTGGACACAGGGCGGTCTATCTTTCTTGTCTACCGTGAAGATATTTGGGAAAGCCTGAGCATAGGGCCTATAAATGGCTTTCCTTACACCCAGCCCTTGGTCAAACTCGCTTTTCACTTCTACCGGACAGACCTCAGCACACTCCCCACAACCAGTACATCTATTCGGGTCAACATACCTTGACCGTTTTAAAACCCTAACACTGAAATCACCTGGCTCGCCTTGAATATCGACTAGGTCGGAGTAAGTAAGGAGTTCAATATTAGGATGGCGACCGCACTCTACCAGCTTGGGCGAGAGGATACACATGGAGCAGTCATTGGTGGGGAAGGTCTTGTCCAGTTGGGCCATCTTGCCACCGATGGCAGGCGATTCCTCTACGAGATAGACCTTGTAACCCGATTCAGCGAGGTCAAGCGACGCTTGAATTCCCCCTATCCCTCCGCCTACCACAACTACAGCGCCGACTACGTTATCTTGTTCCATTACTAATCACTTTCGAGTAAACCCTTAGCGTTAAGCAATTCCTTAGTACTTACCAGATGCCGCTTGAACCACTGTTCCGAGCCGGTCAAGCCCAGTGCTAGCCCCAGAAGCTCAGTGAAATAGAACATGGGGACATGGTAATTTCTTCCCGTCTCCCTAGACAGTGCCCCCTGGCATCCCTCAAGGTTTGCTTGACACATAGGACAGCAGGTTACGATACATTCTGCGCCAGCCTCGATGGCCATATCCAGCACCTTCCCGCTCAGCTTTCTCACTATGTCGGGGCGAGTCAAAGTAAATCCAGCGCCGCAGCAATCGGTCTTGTATGACCAACTAACACTTTCCGCTCCGGCCAAGTTCATTAGCTTATCCATATTCTGCGGATCCTCGAAATCTGCGGCATCGGTAACCTTAGGGGGACGAACCACCAGGCAGCCATAGTAGCAGGCTACCCGCAATCCAGAAAGGGGCTTCTTTACCCCCTCCCTCACCCGTTGAAGTATTTCTTCTTCAGAGCAGAGGTCAAGCAGATGTTTCACCTTGATCTGACCCTTATAGGGGAAATCGGGGAGCGGGTTCTGCGCCAATTTCTTCTCGGCTACTTTCAGTCTCTGGTAACAGGCAGCGCAAGATACGACAAGGTCTAGACCTTTTGCATCAGCAGAGCTCAAATCTCTGGCAGGCAGGGCAAGAGAGAGGAAATCATCGGTGCTGTGAGCTGAACTTGCACCGCAGCAATTCCAATCTTCAAGCTCATCAAGTTCAATTCCTAGGGCATTACAAACGGCTGCAGCCGATTCGCCATATTCTCTTGCTGTTCCCTCTAGAGAGCAGCCTGGATAGTATGAAACCCTCATGTCCTTTTCGCAAACAACTTTTTTATCTCTCGAGTCTGGCGTATTCGATTTGGGCGGAGCTTGAGCTTACCACGCCAGAGCATACCCCAACCCAGCCTGGCCTGCTCTAGAAGCTCACCGCTGAAGAGTTTGGCTAGCAGGTTGGTTCTGAGCATATACATGGCCAGCATTCTAACCTCATGGACCCTGCCGCCAGCCTTAATCGAACCAAGAAAGGCCTGGTGAAAATTGGGAATGTCCCTCACCTCCGGAGCCACTCTACGTTCACGTAGTGAAATCTGCCTCAGTGCATCCATCACACCAGCAATATCAATGTCATTAGGGCACCTAGTGGTACAGGTTTCACAGGAAAGACAAATCCAAATAGTGCGGCTACCGAGCACCCTATCCCTCAAGCCGAGATGAACCATATGCAGGATGACATCCGGAGGGTAATCCATGGCAAAGGCTACCGGGCAGCCGCTGGTGCACTTCCGGCATTGGTAACAGAGAGAAACATTCTCGCCACTTTCTTTCTCAACCTCGCGGAGGAAGAGAAAATCGTGACCAACAGACGCTATTGCTTCAGGTTTAATTCTTTCCTTCTGTAACATTACGGCCTAACGTATCCTACGTAACCTCATACTTTCGGATTGTGTTATGGTAATGTCCGGTTTGTAAAGGTCCGGTAACTTTACCCCCTCATCCTCATCGGCAGACTGAGCAAACACTCCTTCCTATTAATATTCTAGCATTTTAACAGCAAATTCTTCCACAGTTTGTACGGGGTCAGGCCAACTTGAACTCAATAGATTAATCTGCACGAAGGGTAACCTCATTTTTGAGAGGCCCCATCGAAACTACGGCTACCCGGAACCCATACCAATCTTTAGACGCAGGCTTTCCTCCAGGGCATGGGTATCAAAGGGATTGACAATGAACGGCACACCCTCCCGAATCAGGGTGCCAGTCTCAGGGTCAATCTTTACCTGGGTGGTGTCCGGTACCTGCTTGACACATGCAACACTAAGCATTACCTACCTCCCTCTGGATTCTGCTGGACTATAACGCCAGAACGCTATTATGACGGTGGTAACCGGTAAAGTTCACCAGGGCCTTGGCGGCCCGTTCCAGTGTCAAATAGACAGGCAATCCCTGCTCCAGGTAATAGTCACGGATATGGCGGCGGGCACCTTCCGATTCGAGTGCTGCGGTCCCGGTAGCCTCGACCGGCATCACCATAATCACCGGTTTTCCGAATTTATTCTTGATGTCCACCGGCACCTGGGCCCGTTCTTTAGACAATTCTGGCGGTCGCATCGCCTGGTCACCAGACGAAACCACCATTGTCATATCAATCTCATCCACAATGATTATGTCAATATCTGCCTCAGTGGCGACTGTTTCCATGACTGCCCTGAGCATCTGGGGTGGCGGTCCGGGACTGGCCACGTCCACCGGATTCCGAGCGCTGGCACCGGCTGCCGGGACTATCGACATCAGCTTCTTCTGAAGCTCGGAGGGGAAAACCGGCACTTCAAGCCCCATCCGCTCACAGCTATCACTTGCCGCCACACCGATGCCACCACCCCCGCCGATAGGACAGACACGGCACCCCGTTTGCGGTTCCAGGTAGAGGAAGGCAAGCATGGCATCCAGCAGTTCTTCAAGGCCGGTAACCCGTACTGCGCCAGTCTGTCTGAAGACAGCGCCCCAGATTTGTTCTTCACCACCCATTGAAGCAGTATGAGACTGCACAGCCCTCGCCCCACCCTCGGTAAGACCACCCTTCCACAGTATCACCGGTTTTGTCCGGCAGACCTCCTGAAGCAGCTTAAAGAAACGGGGGCCATCTTTCACTCCTTCGATATATCCGGTGATTATTTTGGTCTGAGGGTCCTGATGGAAATACTCCAGAAGGTCACACTCGCTGATATCGCAAGCATTGCCGTAGCTAACCACTTTGCTGAACCTGATTCCAAGGCCTTCAGCACGACGTGGCACCCGTATGGCGTAACCGCCACTCTGGCTGATAAAGGCCACCGGCCCGCTCTCTTTGGGCAGGGTTGCACCTGGTAAAATGGTAATACCACCATCAGGGGAGTAGACTCCAAAGCAGTTGGGGCCGACAATACGGATACCTCTGGCAGCTATATCGGCCAGTTCCCTTTCCAGCCTTGCGCCCTCTTCTCCTACCTCACGGAAACCGGCGCTAAGCACCTGTGCCGCCTTGACTCCTTTGTCAAGGCACTCCTGAACGACCTCCGGGACTGCCCGTGCCGGGACAGCGATTGAAGCGAAGTCAACCGGCCCGGGGATGTCTTTAACACTGGCATAGGTCTTCATTCCCTGTACCTCAGTTTCCTGAGGGTTCACCGGATAGAGGCGGCCAGAGTAACCAAAGGTGAGCAATACCTGCAGCATCCTGCCGCCGAATTTTCTCAGGTCCGCCGATGCTCCAATCACCGCATGAGATTTTGGATAGAAAATTGGGGCAAACTCATCCAGCCTGTTCTCGGGCATACTGTCCTTTCACAAAATGTGCCGGGTATCATAGAGAATGCAAACGGCCGATAACTACCCAGCACAGGCACAAAAATATAATATACTAATGGTTTGCCTTAGTCAATTTACTCACCACGGGATAAATCAGCCGCCATTCCTGTGTAAAAAGTCGCAAATTCAGGTTGACAATGGCACTGCTTTTATCTAGACTGTTAATCGGTAGAATTTGGCCTCCTGGCTAAATCTGACGAGACCTCTCAAGTTATCCCCGGGCCAAAAGTGAGGAGGGAAAGCAGTTGAGAATCCCCTTCCTGCCCCGAGAAGAGAAGTTTTTCGACCTTTTTGCGGACAGTGCCCATAATACTGTGAAGGCAGCCAAGATATTGAATGAACTGGTCGACAACTGGGAACACATCGAGCAAAAGGCGGAGGAGATAAAGGAGCTAGAACACGCCGGTGATACCATTACCCACGAAATCATTGCGCGCCTGCACCGCACTTTTGTTACACCGTTCGACCGGGAGGACATTGCCCTATTAGCCAAAAGCCTGGATGACATCATAGACTTCATCGAAAGCGCCTCCACTGATATGCTCCTCTACAAAGTGGAGTCCCCCAGCCGGCGAGCCAAGGAGCTCGCCGATATTATTATTGAGGCAACCGCTGAAGTCGAACAGGCGGTACTTGACCTGAGGCATAAGGCCAAGCTAAAGCAAATTCTCGAACGGTGCGTAGAGATAAACCGGCTGGAGAATATGGCCGACGTGGTCTACCGGGCCGCTCTGGCGGAGCTTTTCGAGGACTCCACCAACATGGCACACGTTATCAAATGGCGCGAAATCTACGAGCATATGGAGAGTGCCACCGACAGGTGCGAAGACGTGGCCAATGTCCTGGAAGGGGTAGCCCTCAAGCATGCCTGATTCCTCACTCGCCGTCTTGATTGTCATCGTCTTCCTGGCGATTGGTTTCGGACTGGTCAATGGTTTCAATGATGCCGCCAATGCAATTGCTACTGTCATTGGTACCCGCGTTCTTTCCCCCAGGAATGCCATTCTAATAGCCGCCGCTGCCAATCTAGCGGGCGCGCTCACCGGCCTCGAGGTTGCCAAGACTATTGGTAAGGGTATCCTTGTCCCGGATGCAATCTCAAATATTACCGTAATTGCCGCTCTGGCATCCGTCATAGTCTGGGGCTCCATTGCCACTTACCTTGGACTGCCAGTGAGCATAACGCATGGATTCGTTGCCGGACTTGCCGCGGCTGGCATTGCCCTGGTCGGCACCGAGGCTGTGGTCTGGGGCAAAATAGCACAGGTCGGCTCATCTGTAGCGATTGCTCCGGTCATGGGCTTCATCGGCGGTTTTACCCTGATGGTCGCCCTGCTGTGGCTCTTACGGAGTGTTGCACCGGATAGAATACAATCAACATTTGGCCGCCTGCAATGGTTCACGGCTGCCTTTATGGCTTACAGCCATGGCAAGAATGATGGCCAGATGCCTATTGGCGTGATAACTATGGGCCTGGTAGTCTACAGTGGAAACACAGACCTATGGAATAATGTGCCCTTTTGGATAATCATCGTTTCCGCACTGGCCATCAGTACCGGGACCGCTGTTGGCGGCTGGCGTGTTATTAAAACACTGGGAACAAGGGTCACTCTACTTCGCCCGGTAAATGGTTTTGCTGCCGAAGCATCAGCAGCCACGGTTATAGAGGTGGCCTCCCACTTTGGCATCCCGGTAAGCACCACCCACTGCATAAGCGCATCCATCATGGGTGTTGGTGCAACCAGAAGACTATCGGCGGTACGCTGGGGAGTGGCAGGCAACATTGTCACTGCCTGGATACTGACTTTTCCCATCTGCGGGGTGCTGGGCTACCTGTTTGCCAAGCTCCTCCAGTTGATATTTGGCTCAGGGTAGGGCAATCCGCCGCGGGGTCACCCGGTGTTTTTCTGCGGTAATAATAGCCTGGATTGCGGACACTGTCTGGTCCATCTCACCGCTCTGATTCACCACCACGTAATCGAAACGTGATAGCTGTTTCATCTCCTCTTCGGCTGTCTCCAGACGCAGGGCCAGGTCAGCAGGCGATTCCGTCAGACGCCAGGTCAGCCGGGCATCGAGTTCCTCCATAGATGGGGGAGCAAGGAAAATAAACACAGCCTCAGGTACAGTTTTTTTAATGGTCGCCGCACCCTGGACATCTATCTTTATAATTGCGTCCTCACCTCTGTCCAGGGCCATCTTCACCGCCGCCCGGGGGACCCCATACCAGTTGCCATAAACATTGGCTGATTCCAGGAGCTCATTTTGGGCCAGCATGCTGCGGTACTCCTCGGTCGAGACAAAATGATAGTCCACCATATCTTGCTCGTTGTCCCTCCGGGGCCGTGTTGTCAGGGTAATAATGTAGCAGAGGGGATAACCTGATTCCTTGAGCCTTGTCAGGACCGCATCCTTACCTACACCCGAAGGACCGGAGAGCACTATCAGCAGCGCCCCTGGTGGCCGATTTGTTTCGGTGGGATACTCACGTCTGCCAGGCTCTACACTCATCACCCCAGCCTATCCCCTACTCTATACTACCTCGACATGCTCTTCTTTCGGTTGAGTTGCCTGCAATCTACCGGCGATAGTCTCTGGCGCAAGCGCCGCCTGTACAATGTGTCCGCTATCGGTGATGAGCACCGCCTTGGTCTTTCTACCATTGGTCAGATCAATCAGCAATCCCTTGTTCCGACCTTCCAGGACCATCCGCTTCGTTGGTGCTGAGTTAGGTGTAGCTATGGCAACAACCCTGTTCATCACAACAATGTTGTTGAAGCCAACATGAACCAATTCGATGCCCATCATACTCTCCTCAGAAGCTCCAGCCGCCGGTCGCTGGCAGTACAACCCTGACCAACTATCGGTGACACTGGGTATTTTTGCCTGCTCTGGCTTCTACAATCATCGTGATAGCGCCAGGGCACACAATGCTATATGTTATACCTTTGCCTGCCTTCTGGCAAGCCCCCAAGGTCTTGAACCACATCCCTTTTCGTGATAAACTATTTGTGGGTTGAGTTTTTCTTGAGGGTGATTTTTTGGAACAAAGCTTGCGGGAGCGGCTGTTGCCCATTCTTGAAGGCCACCGAGGGCACCGAGAATCCCTGATTCCAGTCCTGCAAAAGGTACAAGGGGAGTTGGGCTATCTACCTGAAGAAGCAGTTTCAGAGATAGCCCATTTTTTGGGCCTATCTAGAAGTGAAATTTTCGGCGTTGCCAGCTTCTATGCCCAATTCCGCTTCGAGAGACAGGGCGAACATATCGTAAAGGTCTGCCAGGGGACCGCCTGCCATGTCAGGGGCGCAAAACGCATCTTGGAGGCGATAATTCAGGAACTGGGTATAGAACCAGGTGGAACCACAGCCGACTATAAGTTCAGCCTAGAACGTGTTGCCTGCTTCGGCTCCTGCGCACTGGCCCCGGTACTGGTAATCGATGGACAGGTGTACGGCCGAATGACCACATCCAGCGCGAGAAAGGTACTGGAAGAGTATTAGATAGCCCACCTGACCACTACTATTCCGATTTACGGAGAAGCACAAGACGATGACGTTCGATGAGCGGCGTAAGCAAGCAACGGCGGAGTGGGAGGCCTTACAGCAGAGTGACAAACCCAGAATAATTATCGGGATGGCCACCTGCGGTCGGGCCGCCGGGGCAGCCGCGGTACTAGCAGCAATTAAGGATGAACTCTCACGGCTCGGCATAGAAGCGTTGATTACAGAGGTCGGCTGTATCGGCATGTGCTATGCTGAGCCCCTGGTGGATATCATCAAGCCAGGTCAACCCCGTATCTCCTACGGCAATTTAACCCCGGAAACCGTAAAAGGGCTGTTAGAGGACTACCTCATTAATGACAACCCCCGCCCAGACCTGGCGATGGGCACCATCGGTGAAGACAGTATCGAGGGTATTCCCAAGCTTGCCGACCTGCCAATAATGAAACCACAGGTGCGAATTTCGCTGCGGAACTGTGGTCATGTTGACCCGACCGACATCAATCAATACATCGCCAACGGTGGTTACACTGGCCTAATTCGGGCACTGGGAATGGCTCCAAAAGATGTTATCGACGAGATAAGCAAATCCGGCCTGAGGGGACGCGGCGGTGCCGGTGCCCTTACCGGTTTTAAGTGGGAGCGGCTCTGGGAGCAACCGGGGGACGTGAAATACCTCATCTGCAACGCCGATGAGGGTGACCCCGGGGCCTTTATGGACAGGTCATTACTGGAAAGTGACCCGCATTCGGTACTGGAGGGTATCCTCATCGGGGCCTATGCCACGGGGGCTTCGCACGGCTACATTTACTGCCGGGCAGAGTATCCGCTGGCAATACAGCGGCTCGAAACTGCCCTGAAGCAGATGGAGGAATATAACCTTATTGGAGACAATATCCTCGGTTCCGACCTCAGTTTTGATTTAGAGATAAAGGAAGGGGCTGGTGCATTTGTTTGCGGTGAGGAGACCGCCCTGATGATGTCGATTGAGGGTAAACGTGGCATGCCGCGACCCCGCCCGCCCTTCCCCGCTCAGTCCGGCCTGTGGGGCAAGCCGAGTAATGTCAACAATGTCGAGACGTGGGCCAATGTCTCGGCGATATTCCAGCAGGACGCTGAATGGTACGCTCAGTATGGTACGGAGTCCAGCAAGGGCACCAAGACCTTTGCCCTGGCAGGCAAGGTGGTGCGCACCGGTCTGGTAGAGGTACCGATGGGCATCACCATCGGCGGCATCATCTATGACGTCGGTGGTGGTATCGTTAATAACAAGGAGTTCAAAGCGGTGCTCACCGGTGGCCCATCTGGCGGTTGTCTTCCGTCAAGCAAGCTTGACCTACCGGTTGACTATGAGTCCCTGAACCAGGCAGGCACCATCATGGGCTCAGGGGGGTTTGTCGTTGCCGATGAAGATACCTGCATGGTGGACATGGCCAGGTATTTCCTCGCCTTCACTCAGGACGAGTCATGCGGCAAATGCGTGCCCTGCCGTGTCGGCACCAGGCATATGCTCAACATCCTCGAGCGTATTACCCAAGGAAAGGGGCAACCAAGCGACATAGACCTTTTAGAAAGGCTGGCTACTACTGTCAAGTCCACCTCCCTCTGCGGACTGGGACAAACAGCTCCTAATCCGGTGCTGACCACCCTCCGCTACTTCCGCGAGGAATATGAAGAGCATATTTTCAACAAGCGGTGCCCTGCACTGGTATGCACGGAGCTGATTAAGTTCTATATCCTCCCTGACAAGTGCCAGGGATGCGGCATATGTATCCGGAACTGTCCCGTTGAAGCCATAGTTGGTGACAGGAGGATGATACATATTATCAATCAGGATAAGTGTATCAAGTGTGGCACCTGTATGGATGTCTGTCCCGAGCGGTTCGGTGCAGTCGTGAAAGTCTCCGGGGAAGAAATAGAAGTTCCCAGTGAGCCGATTCCGGTGACAGCGCCCAGGCCATCAGCAAAAAAAGAAGGCTCAAGTGAGCCTACAACTAGCGATTGACGAGGTCAATTATGGGCGAAATCACATTAACTATTGACGGACAGGAAGTCAAGGTAGAACAAGGTATGACAGTGCTCGATGCTGCCAAGCAGGCGGGCATCTACATACCGACATTATGCTATCACCCGGACCTTGCCCCGTACGGCGCCTGCCGATTATGCATCGTTGAGATAGAGAAAATGCGTGGCCTACCGACTTCCTGCACGACACCGGCCACCGACGGCATGGTAGTGAAGACCAAGACACCACAGCTCCAGGAATTCCGTCGGGGCGTTCTAGAGCTAATGCTCAGCGAGCACCCCCACCCTTGCCTCACCTGCTGGCGCCGGGAGAGGTGCGGGCCATACGACATCTGCCTGCGCAGTGTCGACGTAACGCAGCGCTGCGTCACCTGCCCCAATAACAAGATATGCGAACTGCAGGACGTGGTCGACTACATCGGAATCGACCATATAGACTTACCCTATACTTCCCGGGAGGTGCCCATTGACCGTGAGAACCCGTTCTTTGAGCGGGACTATAATCTCTGCATCCTCTGCGGTCGGTGTGTCAGGGTATGCCAGGAAGTCAGGGGCGTTGGTGCGATTGCTTTTACCTCCCGCGGCAGCGAGTCACTACCCGGGACTGCCTTTGGTCGTCCCCTTCGGGACTCCGACTGCAAGTACTGCGGTGCCTGTGTCGATGTCTGTCCTACGGGGGCGCTGATTGAGCGCCGCCGCAAGTATGAGGGCATACCTGATACAAGAGTAGCCACCACGTGCCCGTATTGTGGTGTCGGCTGCCAGCTTGAACTGGAAATAAAGGACGGCCGCATAATGGAAGTTATCCCATTACGGGATAACGACGTAAACCGGGGACAGGCCTGCGTTAAGGGACGCTTCAGCATCGCCGAGGTTGTACATCACCCTGACCGGCTGACTACCCCGCTGATAAATAGGAACGGGACATTCGAGGAAGCTACCTGGGATGAGGCCCTGGAACTGGTTGCCAGCAGGCTCTCCAGCTTCAGGAAGGACGAAGTGGTTGTTATCTCCTCGGCCAAGTGTACCAACGAGGACAACTATGTGGCCCAGAAATTTGCGCGTGCAGGACTCGGCCACAACAATGTGGACCACTGTGCCCGCCTCTGACATGCCCCCACCGTGGCCGGTCTGGTCACGACATTCGGCAGCGGCGCCATGACTAACTCCATCCGCGATATCAGTAATGCCGCCTGTATTCTGGCCATTGGCACCAATACCACCGAAGCTCACCCGGTGATTGCCCTGGAGTTTAAGAAAGCAGTCAACAAGGGCGGCAAGCTGATTGTTGCCAATACACGAGAGATCGACCTCGTCAGAGACGCCACTATCTGGCTGCGACACCGTCCCGGCACGGACGTCGCTCTCCTTATGGGCATGGCCAAGGTTATCGTGGACGAAGGATTGGCCGACACCACCTTCATCGAAGAGCGCTGCGAGAACTTCGAGGAATTCAAGGAGTCACTCAGGGCTTTCGACCTGGCTACCGTCGAGGATATTACCGGCGTGCCCGCCGGGAAGATAGCCGAGGCTGCCCGCATCTATGCCACCAACAGTCCGGCAGCTATCTTCTACGCAATGGGTATCACCCAGCACACCCACGGCACCGACAACGTCATAGCCACCGCTAACCTGGCGATGCTCACCGGGAATGTGGGTAAGCTATCCGCCGGGGTCAATCCGCTACGAGGTCAGAACAACGTCCAGGGTGCCGGGGACATTGGCGCTCTGCCCAATGTCTACCCCGGCTATCAGTCGGTTGCTGACCCTGCAATTAAGGACAAGTTCGAGAGAGCCTGGGATGCCTTTTTAAGCGACAATCCGGGCCTGACTATTACCGAGATGTTTGATGGGGCTTACGAGGGCACCATCAAGGCAATGTATATTATAGGCGAAAACCCACCGCTTAGTGAGCCTAACGCCAACCACGCTATAGAAGCACTGAAGAGGCTGGACTTCCTCGTTGTCCAGGATATTTTCATGTCCGAGACTGCCGAACTGGCTGATGTTGTGCTACCAGCGGCCAGCTCTGCTGAGAAAGACGGCACTTACACCAATACCGAACGCCGGGTACAGCGCGTCCGCAAGGCAATCGAACCGGTCGGTGATGCCAGGCCGGACTGGTTGATTACCTGCCAGATAGCCCAGAAGATGGGGATAAATGGCTTTGAGTTCGAGAGCCCTTCAGAAATAATGGAGGAGATTGCCAGCCTGACACCGGCCTATGGCGGCATCACTTACGAGCGTCTGGAGCAGGGAGGACTGCAATGGCCGTGTCCTACTCCAGAACATCCCGGCACTCCCATTCTGCATATTGGTATTTTCTCCCGGGGTAAGGGGCATTTCGTGCCGCTGGAATACAAGCCTTCTGCGGAACTACCTGACGAGGAATACCCGCTATTGCTCACCACTGGCCGCAACCTGTTCCACTGGCATACTGGCACAATGACACGCCGCGTTGGTGGCCTCGACGACCTGCTTGGGGAGGGGTGGGTGGATATCAATCCAACGGATGCCGAGAAACTCGATATCGCCCACGGGGACCGCGTAAAAATTACCTCGCGCCGCGGGAGCGTAACTGCCCGCGCCAACGTTACCGATGTATCGGACCAGGGCGTGGTCTACATGAACATGCACTTTGCGGAGAGCGCCGTCAACGTGCTCACTAATCCGGCACTCGACCCGGTTTCAAAGATACCCGAGTTCAAGGTCAGCGCCGTAAAAATCTCCAAGAGCGATAATGGTTAGCTAAAATCCTTGGATAAACGGCTGTACCATAGCGAATAATGAGTTAAAGTGAGGCTGAAAACTGTTTAAAATAGCTCTTAAACAAAACCTGGTACCTAATGTTAATCTCTACAAGATTGAGGCACCCAGCGTCGCCAAAAGAGCCCAAGCCGGTCAGTTTGTGGTTATCAGGATTGACGAGAAGGGAGAACGCATCCCTCTGACCATTGCCGATTGGGACCGCGAAGAAGGTACCGTTACCATTGTCGTCATGTCAGTTGGCACCACCACCCACCGGCTGGCACAGTTGGAGACCGGTGACTCCATCTCTGATTTTATCGGGCCACTCGGTCTGCCTACCCACATCGATAAGTTCGGCACGGTTGTCTGCGTCGCCGGCGGCTTTGCCGTGGCTACCATCATGCCGATTGCCCGCTCCATGCAAGAGAAGGGTAACCAAGTCATCTCAATCATGGGCGCCCGAAACAAAGACCTGATTTTCTGGGAGGACGAGCTACGCAGCGTCAGCGATGAGTTAATTGTCACCACCGACGATGGCTCCTATGGCCGTAAGGGGTTGGTTACCGAGCCACTAAAGGAACTGCTCGATGGTGACCGGAAGATTGACCGTGTTATCGCCATCGGGCCCAGCGTGATGATGATGGCCTGCTCCCGCACGACCAAGCCCTACGGAGTAAAGACCATCGTCAGCCTTAATCCCATCATGGTCGATGGCACCGGCATGTGCGGCTGCTGTCGGGTGAGCGTGGGAGGCGAGACCAAATTCGCCTGCGTTGATGGACCCGATTTTGACGGACATCAGGTCGACTGGGAACTCCTCTTTGCCCGCCAGCGCAGCTACCTGGAACAAGAGAAAACGTCTTTTGAAGACTGGAAGCGTCAGCACGGGTTCTAGCTGAGATATACCAACAATACCAATCAGGAAGGATACCTATGGCAAAACTTGACCTTAACCGGGTCTCAATGCCCCGGCAAGACCCCAAAGAACGAGCCAAGAATTTTAATGAGGTCGCCCTCGGTTACTCTGAGGAGCAGGCAAAATACGAAGCCAACCGCTGTATTCAATGCCCTAAGCGTCCTTGTGTCAATGGTTGTCCGGTAAACGTCGATATCCCTGAGTTCATCAAGGCAATCCGGGAGGATGATATGCCTGCGGCTGTCAGGATACTCAAGAGCAAGAACGCCCTTCCCGGCATCTGCGGTCGGGTATGTCCTCAGGAGTCTCAGTGTGAGGAGGTCTGTACGCTGGCCAAGCGTGGCGCACCGATTGCTATTGGCCGCCTCGAGCGTTACGTGGCCGACTGGGAACGGAACAACCAGCCAGCCACGGAGGCACAAACTCCCGATATCCCGAAGCCTACGGGCAAGCGGGTGGCCGTTGTCGGTTCGGGGCCAGCGGGGCTGACAGCCGCTGCCGACCTCGCCAAGATGGGACACTCGGTGACCATTTTCGAGGCACTGCATGTCGGCGGAGGTGTGCTCATGTACGGCATCCCCGAGTTCCGTCTGCCCAAGGAAATTGTCCAGGCTGAGGTAAAATACGTCGAGTCTCTTGGCGCAGAGCTGGTGCTCGATGCCGTAATCGGCAAGATTGATACTGTTGACGAGCTATTGGCCAGCGGCTATGATGCCGTCTTTCTCGGCACTGGCGCCGGTCTGCCAATGTTCATGAATATCCCCGGTGAAAACCTCTGTGGCATCTATTCTGCCAATGAGTTTCTCACCCGCACCAACCTGATGAAGGCCTACCTTTTCCCTGTATATGACACCCCTCTCAGTGCAGGCAAGAGGGTAGCTGTCATCGGTGGTGGCAACGTTGCCATGGACTCGGCACGATGCGCCCTCAGGCTGGGTGCTGAAGAGGTCTACATTATCTACCGCCGGTCTGAGGTAGAGATGCCTGCCCGCCGTGAGGAAGTTGAGAACGCCATGGAGGAGGGTATTATTTTTAAGTTCCTCACCAATCCGGTGGAATTCATTGGCAACGAACAGGGCTGGGTAACCTCCATGAAATGCATCGAGATGGAGCTTGGTGAGCCGGATGACAGCGGACGGCGCCGCCCCATTCCCAAAGAGGGCAGCGAGTTCATCATCGATATCGATACCGTGGTTGTCGCCCTGGGCACGACCCCTAATCCGCTAATCGCCTCAACAACAGAAGGCCTGGACACCACCCGCCGGGGCACGGTTGTCGCTGACGAAGAGACCGGCAAGACGAACAAAGACAGGGTCTGGGCGGGGGGTGATATCGTTACCGGGGCCGCCACCGTCATCAGTGCCATGGGTGCCGGTAAACGTGCCGCCGCCGACATCGATAAATTCCTGAGAAGCCACTGAAAATCTTTTAATTACCTCTAGGAAACATTGGGGGGATTCTGCCATCCTTATTTACACTTAACTATGTGGCAGTCAGTCTTACGACTGGTTTTATGTCACCAACGAAGTAGAACAGATTACTCCGAAGAAATCTCCAGCAAAGCAAATCCGGTAGTCTCATCCATTACGCGGGCGACATCTGCTCCCAATATCTCGTAGATGATGACCTCCCCTACCACCCAGGTGGTCACACCGGGACGCAGGCAGCCAGTGGTGGTCTTACCAGAGCGCCCCAGGGCGGCATGAATGTGCAGTACCGGCAGGCCATCTTCACCGGGAGCGATAACACCGACTCCGGCAACCTCATGGGCACCATCAACTGGCAGGAGCATCGGCTCCGGAGGCATCTCATCGGAACGGCGGGGACCGACCACCACCTCCCCACCACCGATGCCGCCTATCAGGATAACCTGACCCACCGATATCCCCTGCTCGGCGGCAAAGCGCTCAATACACCCGGGAACCATATCCCCATCCTCCAGCCGCATCACAAAGACCCGGCCTATCTGTCCCTGGCACGCTTTCATCGGAAGCCTCCTAACAATTCTGGATAGCCCTCACTTTAAAGTCCTATCCATTTGCTGTCAAGTCCATTTATCTGCGTTACTAAGTACGCCATTACGATAAAATAACAGTTAGAGATACACCCCTCATGTCTTGTGGAAAAACCCTGGCAGCGAAACAATCTACCACAAAAACACAGGTAATAAACAGCCCTCTGGACTATCTTGCTCTCCCAGCAGGGGTGTCTAAGAGGGACTTCCGCCCCTCTTTTATCAAAAATTCCCCCTTCCCCTTAAAGGGGAAGGGGGACAAAGGGGGATGGGGTCGTGGGGTAATTTATTGCCACCGACTATGCTAAAATAGGTCGGTATGATTCCCATCAGACTGGCTTTAAGCAATTTCATGTGCTACCGCGATAACGTGCCGCCGCTCTATCTTAATGGCGTGCACACCGCCAGCATCTGCGGGAGCAACGGCCACGGTAAATCAGCCCTGATTGATGCCATAACCTGGGCACTCTGGGGGCAGACCAGGGCCAAGCGCGACGATGACCTCATCCACACCGGTGAAACCGAGACAGCCGTCGAATTCGACTTTGCCGTTGGCGAGCAGGAGTACCGCATCCTGCGACGGCACCGCAGACCGAAACGGCGCGGGGCGTCGGGGCAAACCATTCTGGAACTCCAGATGGCCGCTGACGGTGGCTTCAAGGCGATTACAGGGAACACCATCCAGCAGACCCAACAGAAAATCATCGATACCCTGCACATGGACTATGCCACTTTCAGCAACAGCGCCTACCTGCGCCAGGGCCATGCCGACGAGTTCACCACGGCTAATCCTGCCCGCCGCAAGCAGGTACTGGCCAATATCCTCGGTCTCTCATACTACGACGAACTCGAAGCCCAGGCAAAGGAGATGGCAAAACAGCAGGAAACGAAGAGGGAACAGCTTGAAAGCGCTATTGCCGACATCAACGAAGAGCTTGCCCGGAAACCAGCCTACGAAGCAGAACTGGAGCAAGCCCAGGAGGAACTCTACCGAATATCAACCGCGGTAAAGGAACACGAAGCCTACCTCAACCAATTACGGCAGCAGAAAGAGGCACTGGAAGCAAAGAACTGGCAGCTAACACAGCTTGAGGAGCATATCACGCAGCAGTCAAAGACGCTGGAGCAGTGGAACGAGCAGATTAAGCGGCAGCAATCGCAACTCAGGGAGCACGAAGACCTCATCGCCCGGCGCGACAGTATAGAGGCAGGGTATGCACAATTCGTCGAAGTAAGAAGGTCAAACGACGAACTCGAACAAAAATTCCGCCAGTCGGTCAACCTAGAAAGGCAGAAGGCACAGCTCGAACTCAAGATAAAAGAGGCAGGACAGGACCTGCTGACAGAACACGCCGTCGCCCAGAGAGGGATTAGTGAGCTTGAGGCCAGGGTTGACAGACTGCCTCAGCTGAGGACCGAACTACAACAAGCACGACACCATTTGCAGCACCTCACCGAGGAAGAAGAGAGCCTCCACCAGAAAAGCGCGGCAGGCCAGGAGCTACGGACCCGGCTATATGGACTGGAGACGAGTCAGTCTCAGCTTGAACGGGACATCAGTGAGATAACCGAAAAACTCGACCTGTTACTCACCGAGCACGGTGCCAAATGCCCGCTCTGCGAGACGGAACTGGGCACCGAAGGCCTGAAACTCATCGAGACCAAGTATACCTCCGAGAAACGGCAGAAGTCCGAGTCCCTGGAAACAACCAGGACAGGCCTGGCCAGCGGTAAGAACGAACTGAAATCGCTCGAAAACGAAATCGCCCAACTTGAGGCGAGGCTGAAACAGGAAAGGGCAACGGTGCAGGGCAGGGTCAGTGTATTAACCCAGGAGACAGATGAAGCAGAGCAGGCCGGCAAGCAACTGGAGGAGGAAAGGGGCCGGTTGAGTCAAATCGAGGAGCGCCTGGCGCGGCGGGATTTCGCCGCCCCCCAGCAGGAGCTTTTAACCGAGATTGAAAAAGAGCTGGCCAGCCTCGACTATGACGCACAGCGGCACGAACAGGTACGGCGGCAACTTTCGGGGCTGGAGCAATATGAAGAGCCGAAACGCAAGCTCGAAGAGGCCATCCAGCTCATCGACGAAGAAAGAAAGACAATTGCCAGAGCAACCGAAGCCAGCCAGCAACTGCGTGCCAGCCTCGAAACCGACAGCCGAAAGAAAGAGGAACTGGCGCGAGAGCTGGCTTCGCTCCCCCGGGTGTCCGATGACCTGTCGCGGGCTGAAAGTGAGCACCGGAACCTTACAGCAGAGCAAGAGCGTGCCCAGGAATTGACCGGGAGCATCAAGGGGAAGCTGGAACGTTGTGCCGAACTGGAGATAAGGAAAAAGGAGAGAGAGAAGCTTATCACCGAGACCGCCCGGGAGGAGCAAATCTACCGTGACCTGGCGGAGGCCTTCGGCAAAAAGGGGATACAGGCTTTACTAATCGAGACGGCCCTCCCGGAAATCGAGAGCGAGGCGAACCGGCTACTGGGGCGGATGACCGATAACCGAATGAACGTGAAAATCGAAACACAGCGGGAAACAAAGAAGGGGGACACCATTGAGACCCTGGATATCAATATCGCCGACGAACTGGGGACGAGAAACTATGAGATGTTCAGTGGCGGGGAAGCCTTCCGGATTAACTTTGCCATCCGCATCGCCCTGTCAAAGCTGCTGGCGAGGCGAGCGGGAGCGCCGCTGCCGACCCTGATTATTGACGAGGGCTTCGGCACTCAGGACACTATCGGCATCGAGAAGCTCAGGGAAGCGATAAACTCCATTCAGGACGACTTCGAGAAGATACTTGTTATCACGCACATTGAGGAACTGCGGGACGCCTTCCCCACCCGCATCGATGTCGTCAAGACACCAGACGGCTCGACGCTCAGCTTCGGCTAGAGGCCGAGGTTAGGGGCAATCTCCTGCATGGCGGTAACTCCCAGTTCAATAAACTCGTCGAGCTCTATTCCCAGTTCACTGCACCTGGCTATCTGCTCCCGGTTTGCTCCGGCAGCGAAGCTCTTTTCCTTAAACCGCTTCCTGACGGATTTAGGCTTGAGGCTGGCCAGCTTCTTGTCCGGCAGCACCAGAGTCCCAGCGGTAATCAGGCCAGTCAGTGGGTCGGCACAGAGCAGGGCCTTATCCAACTGTGTATCCGCGGGAACCCCATGCGCCTCATTGTGACACAGTACAGCGTGGACTATCTCCTCGCTGGCTCCCATTTCCCGGATGAGGTCGGCCCCGAGCCGACTGTGGGCATTCATGTCACCCTCAGTCAACTCCACATCAATATCATGCAGGAGACCGGTTATCCCCCACACATCCTCGTCCTCACCCAGTCGTCTTG
This sequence comes from uncultured Dehalococcoidales bacterium, assembly GCA_964611805.1. Classification (GTDB taxonomy): domain Bacteria; phylum Chloroflexota; class Dehalococcoidia; order Dehalococcoidales; family Fen-1064; genus W589. The sequence continues at coordinate 31,224 of CAZTBG010000005.1, forward strand.
CCAAAGCACGCATGATAGCCTCGGTAGCCAGCATATGCTTTATCAGGTTCTGGCTCTCAACATTAGCTTCAACAGATTCAAGTGCTTCCTGTCTGTCCATCTTTCCTCCAGTTCAAACTGATACAGGGAACCCTACCCGGCCACGTTGTAGATGAGGGGCCAGGTACTGCCCGGTCAGTGAGTCCTTATTTTGCGCTACCTCCTCGGGCGTGCCCGTGGCGACAACATAGCCACCCTGGTCTCCGGCCCCTGGCCCCAGGTCGATAATATAGTCGGCGCTCTTTACCACATCGGGGTGGTGCTCAATGATTACAATGGTGTTTCCAGCATCGGCCAAGCGGTGCAGCACTTTGAGCAGAGCAGCCACATCAGCAAAGGAAAGGCCGGTTGTCGGCTCATCCAGAATGTACAGCGTCTGTCCGGTGGACCTCTTGGAAAGCTCGGTGGCCAGCTTCACCCGCTGCGCTTCACCACCGGAGAGGGTGGGTGCCGGTTGCCCCAGACGAATATAGCCCAGACCAACATCGTTCAGTGTCTCCAGCCTCCTTCTTATCTTGGGAAAGTGCTCAAAGAAAGCCAGGGCCTGCTCCACGGTCATATCGAGCACCTCGGCAATATTCTTTTCCTTAAACCTTATCTCCAGGGCTTCCCGATTATAGCGCTTGCCCTTGCAGACCTCGCAGGGAACGGTAACGTCTGGCAGAAACTGCATCTCAATCTCGATGAAGCCTTCACCACGACAGGCCTCACAGCGCCCGCCCTTAACGTTAAAGGAAAAACGGCCGGGGGCATATCCCCGCATCCGGGCCTCGGGGACGGTGGCAAAGAGTTCACGAATCGGGGTGAAGGTACCGGTATAGGTAGCCGGATTGCTCCGTGGCGTCCGTCCGATGGGGGACTGATTAATATCAATGACCTTATCAATATGCTCGACACCAATAATCTCATCACAGTCGCCTGTTACTATCCGCGACTTATAAAGTGCCTGAGCCAGTTTACGGTAAAGGACTTCGTCCACCAGGGTGCTCTTACCACTGCCGGAGACTCCGGTGACACAGACAAACATGCCCAGGGGAATACGTACATCGATGTCCTTCAGGTTGTTTTGCCGCGCCCCCTTGATAATCATCTCCTCCCCGGAGCCGGAACGGCGTGCCTTTGGGAGCGGTATCTGCTTGGCCCCACTGAGGTACTGACCGGTCACCGATTCCTTACAGTTTATGATGTCTTCGACAGTCCCGGTAGCGACAATCCAGCCGCCATGCTCTCCAGCCCCAGGCCCCATATCGATAATGTGGTCGGCGGTCCTCATCATGGCTTCGTCGTGCTCGACAATCAATACCGTATTACCCAGGTCTCTTAGCCGCTTCAGGGTCTCAATCAGGCGGTAATTATCGGCCTGGTGCAACCCAACGGTCGGTTCATCACAGATATAGAGTACCCCCATCAGTCCACTGCCAATCTGGGTTGCCAGACGGATACGTTGCGCCTCACCCCCACTCAGGGTAGCCGAGGGACGGTCAAGAGTAAGGTAATCGAGACCTATATCCTTAAGAAAACCCAGACGGGCCCGGATTTCTTTGATAATCTGGGTGGCAATCGTCTGCTCCCGTTTGGAAAGGATGGCACGCCTGCCATTACCGCTCAGGGCAGCCACCCATTTCAGGGCCAGGGCAACCGACTGCTCCGTCACGTCCATAATGTTTTTATCGCCGATGGTTACCGCCAATGACTCCGGCTTGAGCCTCTTGCCATGACAGACCGGGCAGACCCTGGTAACCATGTAGCGCTCTATCCCCGCCCGGGAGTACTCGGACTCGGTATCGTGGTAAAGGCGCTCCAGACGGGGGATAACCCCCTCGAAGCCATCGGAGTACTCCCTGACACGGCCAAAGCGGTTTCGGTATCGTACCGCCTCTCCCCCCTCACCATAGAGCAGCATGTTGTACTGTTGCTCGCCGAGGTCCTTCACCGGTGTGTTCAAGGGAAAACCGCAACGTTGAAGGGAGTAAAGATACCAGGTATGCGTCTGATATGGTTTGATAGCCCCCTGGGCAATGGAGAGGTTCTTATCAGGGATAATGAGGTCAGGGTCCAGCTCCTGCCGGTAGCCCAGACCGGTACAGGCCGGGCAGGCACCATGGGGGCTATTAAAACTGAAGTTGCGCGGGGCAATCTCACCCAGGCTGATTTCGCAATGGACGCAGGCAAAATGCTCGGAGAAGAGCATCTCCACCCCGTCCACAACCGATACCAACACCACCCCGGCCCCCAACTTAAGGGCCGTCTCCACAGAGTCGGCAATTCGTTCCTGGCTATCGCTCTGCCCAATAACCAGCCTGTCCACCACCACTTCAATCGAATGCTTCTTGTTCTTGTCAAGCTGGAACTGCCCGGAGAGGTCATGGGTCTCTCCATCGACCCGCACCCGCGCATAGCCAGCCCTGCGCAGGTCATCAAAGACGGCCTGGTACTCACCCTTGCGGTCGCGGACAAGGGGTGCCATAATCATCAGCCGGCTGCCTTCAGGAAGCCCCCGTATGGCATCGACAATCTGCTCTACCGTCTGAGTAGTTATCTCCCGTCCGCAATTGGGGCAATGGGGGTGGCCGACCCTGGCGAATAGGAGGCGCAGGTAGTCGTAAATCTCAGTGACGGTGCCCATCGTCGAGCGAGGGTTGCGTCCCGGCCCCTTCTGGTCAATCGAGATGGCCGGACTCAGTCCCTCGATATAGTCCACCTCGGGCTTCTCCATTCGCCCGAGGAACTGCCGGGCATACGCAGACAGCGATTCCATATAGCGGCGTTGTCCCTCGGCATAAATAGTATCGAACGCCAGTGAGCTCTTCCCCGAACCGGAGACACCGGTAATGACCACCAGCTTGTCCCGTGGTATGGTAACATCGATGTTCTTGAGATTGTGCTCACAGGCACCCTTGACAATGATGGAATCGAGCGGCATATCTTTGCATCCCCCCTCACCAGCACCATTTTAACATTCTGGCTACTGGAGCAACAACCAGAGAGTGACCTCAGTATACCGACAATATCTAGTCAGAACACGTAACGGACAGCTTCGTACCCACCTTCTTTTGTTTATGCAGATGTCGAGGATAGTATTGTCAAACGACCCAATATAGCGTTAAGATTCATGATACTAAACCAAGGGGGTAATCATGTACGGCGTATGGAAGATATTGTTTATAGTCGTGACAATTTTATTGGTCGCCTGTTGCGCTTGTATTGGAATTGGCTGGTATGTACTAAATGATAAAGAGAGCCAGCTGGTCATAGCGCAGGAACAGTTAGTTGATGTTGAGGCCGAACTGGATACTGTAGAATTACAGCTTGCTGAGAAACAGGAATCATTAGATACAGTCCAGCAGCAGCTAGTTGATATGGAAGGTGAATTAAATGCAGCCGAAAGCCAATTAAATTCTACTGAAGCCCAGCTAGATACTGCTGAAAACCAGCTTGCTTATACCTCAGGTCGGCTAGAGGCAGCAAAGCGTGAGAATAATCAAATGTTAGAGCAATATGCCAGTCTAAGGGCACAAATCAATGTACGTTTCGGTGATACAACACAGGATATTCAGAGCTTCATCACGCCGGATAGTCCGACAGTTTATGACAAAGTACAGGAAATTACTGGCGGTTATTCCGGTGATACTAACGAGTACTGGAGGGATTGTGAAAGACTGTACCAATGGGTGGTCGATAATATAACGTATTCCTATGATAGCTATGTCCCCATCCTGCCGTTACTCATGTCGGACGAATTAAGGTGGTATGGTGAATGCTGGCGAATGCCCGAGGAGACTATCGAGGATGAGACTGGCGACTGTGAGGACATGGCACTGTTGCTGGCCAGCATGCTGCTAAGCTATAATAAGGGTGAATATGCCGTTTGGCTTCTGACTATCAGTGCGCCTGACGGTGCACATATGGCTGTTGCTTTTCCTGTTGCAGGTAATGAGTTTGCTATACTTGACCCGGCAGGCAACTATTATACTGGCTGGCTACATGGCTCATTGCGCTCAGAGCCTATCTCGACTGCCATTAGTAACTGGCTGTCATACTGGTCGAGTGAATTACCGGGTGCTGAAGTAGTGCAGGCTTTTTCTAACGATTTTAACGAGCATTTTTCCAGCACAGACGAGTTCATATCCTGGGCAACTGAATAATACAGTAAAGACATCCTCCGTTGGCACCCTCGACCCTGGCCCGTAACATAACTCAGAACCACGTTAGCTAAAGTAATTAGCTGCGCCACCGTCGGACTGGAAGCTGTAATCGTCAAGGAAGGTACACATCTCCCCCACAATACTTGACAAAGGCCATATACTAACATAAATTTTGGATAGACCCAGGCAGGATAATGCATATAAAATGTTAGGTACTGAAAACAGCAAGACGTGATTAAATGCAAGATACTGCTTCAACAATCGCTTTTGTCGGTATTTTAGTATTCCTGGCGCATCTTTTCACGAGCATTTTCAGGCGAACTAAAATTCCCGACGTTCTTTTCCTGGTCATTATCGGCGTTTGTGTCGGCCCGGTATTAGGCCTGACTTCACCCGACCTCTTTGGTGCCGTAGGGCCTGTGTTCACCATAATCACTTTAATTATTATCCTGTTCGAAAGCGGACTTACCCTGAAACTTAACACTATTCGCTCTGCCCTGGGTGGTGCGATGATTTTAGCCCCTCTCACCTTTTTTTCTACGATGGGGATTGTTGCAGGATTTACTCTATGGCTGACGGACCTGGAAGTGCTGCCCGCTTTTATTCTGGGAGCTATTGTCGGTTCTACCTCAGAGGCTATAATCATTCCCTTAGTCAGGCAGCTAAGAGTAAAAGACGGTACGATTACTCTGTTGTCCCTGGAGTCATCAGTTAATGATGTCTTGAGCATTGTCATTACCGTTACCCTTGTGGAGGCATATGCTCTTGGTAAGTTCGAGGTTGCTTCCGTATCCGGTGACCTTATCGCTTCTTTTCTCGTGGCAATCATCTTTGGAATCATTGGTGCATTTATATGGTCAATACTACTAAATAGAATTCACGCTATTAAAAATGCCATGTTCACGACACCAGCTTTTGTTTTTATCCTGTTCGGTATTGTTGAGACATTAGGATTTAGTGGCGCTATTGCAGCGCTGGTCTTTGGTATAACACTCGGTAATATTGAGTCAATTAATCTCTCAATTTTTAAGCCCTCGACTGCTAAAGAGCCTGTCGGGCTCACGGAGACAGAGAGGGTATTTTTTAGTGAAGTGGCCTTTCTACTGAAGACGTTCTTCTTCGTCTACCTCGGGATATCACTGCAGTTCTTCAGCAGCGAACTCATTATTATCAGCCTTGTATTGACAGCCATAGCCTTTGTACTGCGTATACCATCAACCAGGTTAGCCCTGGGACGTTCACTACCGCTTAAAGATATGTCTATTGTGGCCGTCATGGTGCCAAAGGGCCTAGCTGCAGTGGTGTTAGCTTCATTTCCGTTGCAACAGGCGGTTGCTGGCGGTGAGCTAATCCAAAATCTCACCTACGGTGTCGTGTTGTTGAGCATCGTCATTACTTCGCTTTTAGTGATGCTAATTGATAAAACGAAATTCTACGAAATATATGGTTGGCTTTTTTCTCCAAGCCTGCCAGATATTTTGGGCAGGAAAAAACTTCAGGAAAGAGAGTCTTTAAGTAAGCCGGACGATATCGTACCGGCCGGGCCAAAGCTCTTTGGCAAACAAGGCAAGAGTGATAGTCCTGGCTAAAAAGAAGAAGCTACCGCCGGCTTTAAAGACTAATTTGAAACTATCTCTTTTACCTTATTCAGCACGTTGCTAACGGCGTCTGAAAGAGGCTGCCTGGCTGTACCAGTTTCCTCAAAATATTGAGCTACAATTTCTAAAGCCTGCCTTTGCACGTCACTTATTTCCATAACGCCAATGGAAATACCCTCAGATTTCTCTAAGCAAATAAGCGAGCCTTCCTTGCCCTTTTTACGTAAAGCTTCGAGCTTTCTTTCCGCCTTATCGATTTGTTCCTCAGGCAAAGTAATCGCCGCAACATCACCGTCGCTATCTAGAATCAGCAGGGGTTGTTCGCTTGAGCCTATATTATTTTCCTGAACAAGTTTTTTTAATATGATGAGGGGAAAAGCATATTCGGCTTTGTACAGAGGAATAGATACCTCGACATCATTCCTACTGGAATAAGGTAATATGTCAAGTACTTTTGATGGCGCAGGTGACGTAGCTCTATGAGCGCCCTTTGTTTTTTCTTCAACAAGTTCTTGATGTTTGTTTTCTCCCAACCCAATGATTTCCCGTATAGACCCTACAAGCACATTGGGGACTACAGCACTTCTAAAAGCATGTTCCAGTAAGCGTTCCAGAGCCCAGTTCTCCCTATCCCCTATTTCAACAAAAACGGGGACGTGCCGATTCATACCAGCATCCCAATAAATAGTGGCATAGTTATTGGGAGACAACTCCCTGCGCTGCGCTTCAGCTTTTATACGCTGGTATACGGACCTTCCAATAAGTTGAGTGAACAGGTTCCCTTCGGTGTCACACGATAATATCCGCACCTTGTTCTTCGGCCACCGCTCACTTTTGAGTCGTACCGGCATGAGTAAGAGTGAATGATTAGGTTGGTTGCGATGAAACAAAGGCATGACCATAATACCTACATTACTAATTAATTACACCTAAGTATATATCCTATATTATTTCGGTATTATAGTCTAGCTGAATAACAAATATGTATCAGGATATATTCTGATTTGTTCATTACTGTTCTCCACCGCTTGTCAAGGGACGGCTACGCCCTTGCTTCTACAGTATTTTGAAATCATTTCCTCAACTAAACACCCCTAAATCTTGATTCTGCTTAGTCTCAGTACACATTGTGATACTTAAAAGAAAACAACGTATATATGATTTAGTGCAGGTCTCATTTTTTTCGTAAAATATCACTCATAGAGGAGAGAACTAAATGAAAATAGGGGTAGTATCAACTTTTATTGTTAGCGTCATCTGTTTTGTTTTTTCCTATCTTGTTCTTAATCGTGATGAGACTTTCCTGACGCTAATATTTCTAGGAATTGGTGTCGTATTGGCCGGGTGTGGAGTCTATTTAACTGCTATGTGTAGGGAAAAAACTACTAGCTCGGATACCTAATGAAAAGAACTTTGGTGCTTCTTTCAGTGATAATCACTGGACTAATATTAACAGCCTGTTCTAATAAAACAGTAGAGATGGGTTTGCTTCAGGGCATTGTGACTATTGGACCCTTATCTCCCGTTGAGAATCCAGACGAAAGGCCTCCTGTCCCTTGTGAAGTCTATGAAGCAAGAAAAATAATGGTCTATGACAAAAGTGGACGTAACTTGCTACATCAGGTAGATGTTGACTGTAATGGCAGATATAGAGTGGAATTAAAGCCTGGAACATACACAATTGATATCAATCATATTGGGATAGATACCAGTGGCGATGTCCCCAAACAGGTAGAGATAATGTCTGGTATTACTTTTAGGTTGGACATTGATATTGACACCGGAATACGCTGAGTATGACAAGGAAATACAACCAAAGTTAACGTAATTATTCAAGTTAGCTTCACTCACAATGATATCAATTCCTTTCTTAAACGACCCTTATTATTAAATTCTGCCCTATTCCGGAATAACTTTTCACAAAGTTTTACACTAAAACTACATTCAATGTATTACATTTTCAACATTTCAGAGAATCAGCTGACACAATTGTCTCATTCAAGCTTTACAAATCTATAAAATGGCGATAGTATCTATAACTCTGGCTCAAAGAGTGATATCCTTTATGGGGGTAAGTCAGTGTAAAGAGAGGAGTAAATATGCCTAAGGTTAAGGTTAACGGAATTATGCTTTACTACGAATCAGTTGGAGAGGGTTATCCCTTAATTTTTACACACGGTTTCTCAGCAACTCACGCAATGTGGAAGGCACAGGAACCCTTATCAAGACAATATCGACTTATCACCTATGATGCACGGGGCCACGGTGACTCTGATAGCCCATCTTCAAGCGATGAATATTCAGCTGACATCTCGGTCGAAGATCTTTTCCAATTAATGAATGCACTGGAAATAGAGAAAGCGGTAATCGGTGGACTTTCGATGGGTGGTTATATTTCTCTCCGATTCTATCTTAAATACCCGGAACTGGTTTCAGCACTGATTATTATGGATACCGGACCTGGCTATCGCAATCCAACACGTATGGCCGAATGGAACCAAAGTCGTGAGGAACTGGCAGAGCAATTAGAGAGGGAGGGAATTAACGTTTTGGCAGCTCAAGCAAATACTCAAGGTCGAAGGGAAATCAGCCTCAAGCAAAATCCTATAGGATTAGCTCACATGAGTCGTAAGGTTGTCGCCCAGCATGATTCTTGGGTAATCGAGAATCTGGATAAAATCGAAGTGCCTTCATTAATTTTAGTTGGGGAAAATGACACATCCTTCCTGCAAGCCGCACAATATATGGAGAAGAATATTGCTGGTGCTCAGCTCATAGTTGTACCGAATGCTGGACATTCCGCCAATATAGATAACACTGAGTTCTTTAATGATGCGATTTTGAACTTTCTCAGCAAGGTTGATATGAAGACGTAGAGTCTATAAATCGAGCGAGGGCTGCATCTTCATCTCTTTGACTTACCATATTCGCGATGCTATCCTTTGTATCTTCATCAGACTACAAAATCACTCTGTGTGGTATTGACAACAGCCTCCCAAAGGACTATAGTTTACATCCCAGTACAACACTGACACGTACGCCGCCAACAATTCATCCTTACACTAACACTGGGAACCAACCAGAAATAGGTGAGTGCATTTGGCAATAATAGCATTGGTCTTATGCGTACTGGCGGTAGCGTCTTTCTTCTTCGTACCAGGTTTGGTTCGTTTTTTGATAATAATCGTTTTTGGTGTTGCAGGACTTGTCCTTGCGATACTGTCTTTTAAACGGTCAGGGATAAAAGCAAAATATCAACTACAGCCATTGTAATAGCTTCAATTGTGGTATTGGTCATAGTTGCTTTTGCGGTGTTCATAGCATTACTCGCTCAAGGTTTGTAGTGTAGATTCATCCAATGTGGTATTTACGACAATGGTAGATAAGAAAAAACGCAGTCCACTGCAGACCGCATCAATACTGATAGCCGGTTCTATACTCGTACTAGCTGGAATTATATGTATTGGAGCAGCCCTCTTTACTTTCGGAGATTGGACTGGCGAGCGCATCAGTTACCTGATTTTTGGTATATTTTGCATACCATCGGGCATCTACGTATTGGCCAAGACATAATAGAAGGACGTTTCAATAAGCGCTACTAAGATTGTGTCTTGTGAATTGAGTAAATTCAATTGACCTCCGACGGAGCAAAATGACAAGTGATATGAGGGTCCAGTACAGAGAACCATAAAATGCCCCAAATGCGGAACAGAAAATCTGAGTTCGCGATTGATTTGTACAAATTGTTATGAACGTCTGTACGAGGATACCGATAAATTAAATATCAACGATAGTGAATGGAAAGGCTCAGTTCTAATATTAGCCCCTGCTTTTTTAGCTGCTTGTTTCTTCACCTTCTTTACCGTGTTTGTTGCTCAGGATTACCCCTTTCTATGGGGTTTATTACCTTTGCCATGGATTGCACTAGGAATTTCCTGGAAATGGCATCTGATTGGTGGTGTATTTCTCATTCTATTGAACGTACTGCCATACATTGCTGGCAGCATAATAACTGATATTAGTTCAGGTGAATCACTTGGATTAGCAATGATGCTACCCTTTTTTATCGCTTTATACAACGGGCCGCTCTCAACCGCTGGAATAGTTCTTATAGTTTTGAGATTAAGGAAAGGCTGAAACCTGATATCAGCTGCAATTTTTATCTCAAGACTGAAAAGGCAAAAGGTATCGAATATCTATACGCATGGCTGGACAAACATCCCGATGTTCGTTAAATTATTGCCGTTCCTACGTTTCGTCTATTGACAGTACCTCTCCAAACGACTACAATCAACGCCTCAGTACATAACTAATACCCCACCCATACCCTACCTCAAAAAAGGAATCCTTGGTAGGTGTTAGAAGAGATGAAAGGCGAAGAATCGGAAAAGTCAAGAGAAGAAGCGTAGCAAAATTCAAGAGACGAATGGAAGAGGATGCTGAGAAAAAGGAAGAGGACACTGAGGAGCGGAAAAAGATGTCCACTTATCCAGATGTGAGTAAGATTGTTTTCTGTGTAGCAATCATCATGTTAGTGACTTTCGTGGCTCTCACAACATGGTCTGTGGTCTTCGTGAACAGCAAGGGAGAGTATGGTTGGAATTTATTGTATTTGCCGCTTTCATTTCTGGTTCTCACAGTCATTTCATTTATTAGTGTAATTGCGTCTGGTATCAACATTAGGAAGTGAACTCACGAAAGGAGTGAGGCTAGCAGGTCTTAAATGGTCAGCTAGCCTTCTTCTTTCCCTAAAGCAATGCGCTCAACTCCTGATACGCCTTGAAAAAGCCCGCGGCTTCATATTGTAGCCTTGAGCCGAAAGAACCGCACTCAGGTGTGAGTCATCCCACGGCAGAGGTGATTCTGGCTTCAACTTTAGCCAAGTGCGGTTGAGAAGGCTGTATCCAAGCCTCTTCTCACACTCTTGCTTGAATTCATACCACGTCTCGTATTGCATTTTTGTATTCGATAATTTGGGATTTCCCTCAGATTCGCTATCCTTTACCAGTAGTTTATAACCTAGACACTAAATAGAACCTGCATAAACAAGATGCGAAACTGACAATATCCTAACAAAGTTCATACCCGACCTTAGCACAAGGGAATACCGTGGTATGTATTACGTGGCATCATGGATAGTAGAGTAATAAGCCAACCCTCATTGACACCCCCCACGCTGACCTGTAAGATAGTGCACGTACCACCATGTTAGCCAAAGTAATGAGCTGTGCCACGGTCGGGCTAGAGGGGGTTATCATCGAGGTGGAGGTCGATATCTCCCCTGGCCTCCCCTCCTTCACCATCGTCGGTCTGCCCGATACCGCCGTCCAGGAAGCGCGGGAGAGGGTAAGGGCCGCCATCCGCAACTCGGACTTCACCTTCCCGATGAAACGCATCGTCGTCAATCTGGCCCCTGCCGACCTCAAGAAGGCAGGTCCGGCCTATGACCTGCCGATTGCCGTCGGTATCCTGCTCGGCTCAGAGCAGGCATCCGCCGATGTTTCGCAGACAGTCTTACTCGGTGAGCTATCGCTCGACGGCAGCCTGCGCCACACCACCGGTGTCCTGCCTATGGTCGCCGTGACCCACGAGAAGGGCTTTCCCAACATCATCGTCCCCACCGCCGATGCCAGGGAGGCGTCCCTGGTGGACGGTGCCCGGATAATGCCTTTCGATACCCTGTCGCAACTGGCCAGCTACTTCCGGGGAGAGATAAGTGCACCCGATTACCAGGCTGACTCAGTCGACGAGTACGTGGTACCGGTATGGGCAACCACCGACCTCGCCCATGTCAAGGGACAGGAGCATGTCAAACGTGCCCTGGAGATAGCCGCCGCCGGCGGCCACAACGTCATCATGATGGGGCCTCCCGGCGCTGGCAAGACACTGCTGGCCCGGTCGCTCCCTTCGATACTGCCACCAATGACCAATGATGAGGCCCTGGAGGTCACCAAGGTATATAGCATCAGCGGTCTTCTGCCGCCGGACAGTCCGTTTATCCGGCAGCGCCCCTTCCGCTCTCCTCACTACACCGTCTCCAACGTTGGGCTGGTGGGTGGCGGACGCTTCCCCAGACCCGGAGAGGTCAGTCTCAGTCACCGCGGGGTGCTCTTCCTCGATGAACTCCCTGAGTTCGGCCACGCGTTGCTGGAGCTATTACGCCAGCCCCTGGAAGACAAGCTAATCACCATCAGCCGGGCACAGGGCAGCCTTACCTTTCCCGCCAACTTCATGCTGGTGGGCGCGATGAATCCCTGTCCCTGTGGCTACTATGGCGACCCTGTGAAGGAGTGCACCTGCTCACCCAGCCATGTGGCCCGTTACCAGAAACGTATCAGCGGGCCGTTTCTCGACCGGGTGGACATCTTTGTCGAGGTGCCCCGGGTCGACTATGAAAAGCTTACCGACGAGCGGCTGGGGGAGGAATCAGCCAGGGTGCAGGCGAGGGTGGCCACCACCCGCACCCGCCAGCAGGAGCGTTTTCGCGACACCAGGTTGACCTGTAATGCCGAGATGACGCCCAATGAAGTGCGGGAATACTGCCAGGTAGAGGAGTCGGCGCAGGGCCTTCTCAGGGCCGCCATGCAGCAATTGAGTCTCTCCGCCCGCGCCTTTCACCGTATCCTCAAGCTGGCCCGGACTATCGCCGACATGGAGAACAGCGACGTTATCAGGACCGAACACGTTGCTGAGGCAATTCAGTACCGCCCCAGGAGCCTTATATAGCCGCTTTAGCTGCCACTCTGGAGAAAATTTGACCCACAGGAGGGGAAAAATGAAGCGTAAATTCGTATTGTACGAGGTGTCCGACGGAATCGCCAGGATTACAGTAAACCGCCCCGAGGTTATAAATGCAATGTCTCAGCAGGTATACCATGAGCTTGACGACGCCTTTACCGAAGCTGAAAAGGACGACAAAGTGATAGTAATCGTTGTAGCTGGAGCCGGGGACAACTTCGGCTCCGGTCATGACATGGGAAGCAAGCAGGCCAAGATTGAGGAAGCACGGCACCCCCGCGACAGGTCGCCACTGGGGATACTCAAAGACATGGAGACAGGGATATACTCTTTTCCCCGTGAACACTGGCGCAATATCCCAAAGCCGACTATTGCTATGGTACAGGGCTACTGCATTATGGCCAGCTGGATGATAGCCTGCGCCTGCGACATTATCATTGCTTCCGACGATGCCAAGTTCCAGGACAAAACAGCGAGAAGTTGGGGAGGTGCCCAGCTAGAATATCCGGCTATGTACCTTGAACTCGGGGCGAGAAAGGCAAAGGAGTACCTGTGGACAGGGGAATTCATCGACGCCCAGGAAGCACTAAGGCTGGGTATAGTAAACAGGGTGGTGCCGAGAGAACGTCTTGAAGAAGAAACGATGAAGCTGGCTGGCACAATAGCTCGTCTGGACCCGTGGGGCCTGATGGCATCCAAGATGGCAATCAACCAGGCCGAGGACATCATGGGGAAATCAGCCGCTATCAGGGCCTCTGCTAACTTCTGGTGTATGAGCAGAAGTCGGCGTAACAACGAAGAATTCGCCGCCCAGTATAACGTACCCTGGGTCAAGGCCAGGGACAAGGAATTCGAATAACGTGTTTCCATATGTTTATTAACTGATAGAGCTATCAAATATCGTGAAAGCAACATGAAGAATGGTGGCATCTCGAAGGAGACCGACTACCCCTTACTTTCTCTATCAAGGCCACCAAGCCAGAATCTTAAGTGAGCTCACAGATAGCTCCCTAACTATTCTCTTTTAGGCTATCCCGATTTGAGGGGAGTTAAAGAGGGGCGTAGCCCCTCTTACCATTTTCCCCTTCCTCATCTAGGGAGGGGGACTAAAGGGATAAGGTCAGCTTGGACGTACCTGACTCCCTAACTGCTAGTATCACTTACTCGTAAAAACTACATACGAGATATTGTTGCGTTTTGCCTTAAGACTTAATCATCACCAATATCATTTTAAATTTCTTTATTGCTCCTAATGCGTGCGGTTCGTTGGCTGGCATTATCACCATCTCGCCTTCCTTCAGCCGATTAGACTTCCCTGAGATAGTAACCTCAGCTTCACCGTCACAGATGTAAACCAGGGCATCGAAAGGTGCTGTGTGTTCACTTAAGCCTTGCCCTGCATCAAAAGAAAACAGGGTAACGGTTCCCGTCTTCTTATCAATTATTGTCCTGCTTACTACAGCATCGACTTGGTAGTCTACCAGATCATTTAGCTTTGAAACTACCCCTGTGATGTGTTTGGTATCCCTTTGCTCTTCCTTATCTCCCACATTTATACCCTATTACGAATTCGTTAGTTTTTAATCCTTCTTACCTTAGTTATTATACAACACCTGGAATACAATCGGAGCACGACAATCCTGCAATTGGTCAGCAGCACGAGGGGTAGAGAGTAAATGGGATTAAGGGCATGAATCCCTGTCCACCAGAACACAATGATAAACTGGAATTGAGGGTGGGGTTGCCGTCACTTGCAAAACACCCGAAACCCATTTATTATCTAACTGGGAAAAATCACATTAAAGGAGAAAATGTATGAAACTGGCAGACATTAAGAGCATCGGTGTCATGGGTTCCGGTGTCATGGGGGGTGGTATTTCTCAGTCGGCTATCCTGGCTGGCTACAATGTCATCTGCCGGGACCTGACCGATGAAATACTGGCGAAGGCAAAGGATACCATCATCAATGGTCGATTCGGCCTCAAGGGTGGTGTTGAGCGGGGCAAACAGACCCAGGCGGAGATGGACGCTGCCATGGCAAGGCTGACCCTGACTACCAAGGTGGAAGACCTCAAGGACTGCGACCTGATTATCGAGGCAATCGGTGGCGGCGATACCGGCCGACTGGAGGACAAGCCCCTGAAGCTGAAGATATTTGCCGAGCTGGACAACATAGTCAAGAAAGAGGCTATTTTTGCCAGCAATACCTCGACCTTCACCATCGCTGACCTGGCCGCGGTGACCAACCGCAAGGAACATTTCATCGGGATGCACCTCTTCAGTCCGGCAAATATCATGAAACTGGTAGAGGTCATCTATACAGCCGATACCACTGAGGATACAATTGTACTGATTGAAGAGCTCGCCAAGAGCTGGGGCAAGACACCGGTACGCGTCAAGGACGTCCCGGGAGACACCGGCTTTATCGGGAACCGTGTTATGGGCGCCGCCAGGAGAGAGGCAATGAAGGTGGTCGAGGAGGGTATTGCTACCGCCGAAGATGTCAATACCGCCATGATGCTCGGTTTCAACTGGCCGACTGGCCCATTACCGTTGGCTGGTCGTCCTGGTGCCCGCTCCGGCTGGCAGTAGGAAACAATTGCAGGGTTAATAAAGGAGACCGGTGTCAAGAGATATGGCACCGGTCCTCCATTGGATGCGTAAAATAACGCTGGCACTTTAAGATAATATCAGCCTACCAGCCCAAATATGCCCCCGATGATTATCATGACCAGACCAACAGCGATAGTTATCCAGCCACCTATCTTCAAGGCTCCGGGTTCGGGACGAAACGGCCAGCGGTCAAAGAACTCTCGCAGGTCAGTACGGGTGGTCAGGGCATCGTAGTAGCTCTTCTCTTCACGCTTGCCCCAGATTACGACACCCAGACCGAGAAGGATAAACACTCCACCCAGCACAACCGGTATCAGCCAACCGTGGGAAGCCATAAATCTCACCTCCGGGAGGCTATTGAGGTAGGATAGCACACCTGGCATATTGTCATCAACCAGGTTCGGTGGTAATGTGCGGGTTATACCCTCGCCATTATCGGTGAGGGACACACTCCGGCGACCTGAGATAAGGCCTTACTGAACCTCGACAGTGGCGCCAGCAGCTTCCAGCTTTTCCTTCATGCTGGCAGCCTCGTCTTTGTTGACCCCTTCCCTCACTGTCGTAGGGGCACTCTCCACCAGGTCTTTGGACTCTTTCAGACCGAGGGATGTAATCTCCCGCACCGCTTTGATAACGTTAATCTTATTTGCCCCGAAGTCTTTGAGGATGATGGTAAACGCCGTCTTTTCCTCGACTTCCGCCGCAGCACCCCCCTCCGCCGGGCCCACCCCTGCCTGAGCGGCGACTGCTACCGGAGCAGCAGCACTAACACCAAATTCCTCCTCCAAAGCCTTTACCAGCTCAGCGAGTTCAAGGACGCTCATGTTCTTGATGGTATTCATTATGTCATCAAGAGATGAAGACCTCTTCGTCTTTTCGACTTTGGCTGGTGCTTTAGCTTTAGCTGCCTTCGGTTTCTTTTCTTCAGCCTCTTCAGCCGCAGCCTCTTGTGTCACTTCAACATTCTCTTCAGCCATTCTGTGCCCCCTCTAGTTGTTCAATTCTAGCCTGTAATACTACGGCAAGTCCACGCATCGGGCCAGCGAGAACCCCCACCAGCCTCCAGAACGGACTCATCATCCCGCCAACGACCCTGCCCAGCAGGACCTCCCTTGACGGTAGTCTGGCAAGGCTACTCACCTCCTCGGCGGTAAGCATCCGCTCAGGCAGGAAACCAGCCTTAATACTGGCCGTTGTGCCGGAGGTCCGAACGTAATCGGCCACCGCCTTGGCTATCTGAATGATTTCGCCGTAGCCGAAGGCTATCGCTACCGGACCTTCAAAAGAAGCCGCCAGGTCTGGTCGCTTCAGCCGTTCCGCAGCAAACCGTGCCAGGGTATTCTTTACAACCCTGTAAGCGCCGTTCGACTCCTGTACTTTCCGACGCAGCGCCGTTATCTCAGCGTTTGACAGTCCCCGATAGTCTGTCAGGACAGCGATGTTGCAGTTGGAGAACTCAGCCTGCAACGCATCAATAATCTGCGCCTTCTTCTCTCTGGACAAATGCTCCCACCTCCTTACCTCCTGCTACACTGGCCACCTATTTAAAAAGTCCTCATGTCTGCCGCACGAGGACTATTACTCGAAACCTCAAAGTAGTAGCTGTTATCTGTGGTGAACTGCTACCACACTGCTTCCTCGGCAGGCAAGCATTAAGCCGTAACCGGCGCCCGCTGTCTCAGGATATTTAATTGTTTTTAAATATGCTAGGTAGGGGTTGGTGCCGGCCCGAGCCTGTCACCAACCCCCGTACTAACTCGATATTATCCCGGGGTAGCTTACTATACCCCTTCCAGCCCGACGATACCTACGAAAATAGCACAGCCAGCCGGACCGCCACCCAGGTTATGAGTGAGCCCCAGCTTGGGGGCTTTTATCTGCCGCGAAGGTTGTCCCGGGTTCAGCATGGTATCCGCCTTACCCTGAAGCTGCTTGTACATCTCATAGAGCATCCGGATTCCGCTGGCACCAATCGGATGCCCGAAGCACTTCAGACCGCCATCCGGCTGCACCGGCAGCTTGCCATCCAGGTCAAAGAAGCCTTCCTCAATATCCTTCTGGACCTTACCCCTCGGACTGAACCTGAGGTCTTCCATGGTAACCGCTTCAGTGATGGAAAAACAGTCATGAACCTCGGCCATGCTAATTTCCTCGCGCGGATTGCTTACACCAGCCTCCTTATAGGCCGCTTCGGCCGCCCTAACGGTCGCTTCAACATGTGTATAGTCGAACTTGGTGTTGAAGTTGCCGTCACGAGGCGCCATCGCAATCTGCAGCGCCTTGACAAACATGGGCGGCTCCTTGCCCTTGCGCAGGTTCTTGGCTATCTCTGGTGTCGTGATAACTGCGGCCGCGGCACCATCACTGACACCGCAGCAGTCATAAAGACCGAGAGGCCAGGCAATCATCGGCGCGTTGAGAATGGCATCCATAGGAACTTCTCTCTGAAAGTGCGCCTTCTTGTGCCGGGCACCGTTCACATGGCTCTTCCAGGAGACCCGGCCTATCATATGCTTGCCTTCCTCGTAGCTGAGTCCGTACCGGTTGAAGTAGGTGGTGGCCAGCATAGCGAACTGCGCCGGCGGTGGGCCGGCTGCTCCCGCCATCATGCCATGCCCGGGGCCGGGAATTCCGCCATCACTTAGCCCGCTGATGCCGCTATCCTTGAACTTGTCGACACCGAGCGCCAGCACGACATCGTAGATACCAGCAGCTACGGCGTAGCAAGCATTCCTAAAGGCATCGGAGGCGGTGGCACAGGCATTCTCCACCCTGGTGACCGGAATATACTGCATTCTGAGGGGCTCCGTGAGCGTCATCCCGGTGGCACCCGTTGAGGTGCCTACCCAACCAGCTTCGATATCCTTGAGGTCTATTCCAGCATCCTCAAGGGCTTCATAGGCAGCCTCCACAATGAGGTCATTGGCACCGGCATCCCAGCGCTCTCCAAACTTGCTGCAACCCATACCAGCCACGGCAACCCTATCCTTAATACTTCCTGGCATCTTCATTACCTCCCTGACTATCTATTTTGCACACTTCATTATACATCAATCTCTGACCGGTTTGCATTTCCAGAAGTAAATATTAGACGCAGCAGCAGTCCCTACCTTCCGGAAAGTCATCTCGACCTCCATGCCTACCTTGCACTCATCTGGGTCACGGTCGACCATGTCAAACAGGCCTCTACCTCCTCCTTCAAAGTCAACGACCGTTCGTGTCGCCGGCGGGTCAATACCACCACCCAGAAAGTCGTGGCTGAAGCTGACCACTTTACCCTTCTTATCAGCGAACCGGTAGGGCTCAAAGTTGTCCTTAGCCTGGCATTCCAGGCAGACATGGGCACGCATTGTAGAGCCCATAAAAAGCTGGACTGTGCCGCAGTTCAGACATTTCACGCCATATAGAGGCAGACCCAGCTCTCGTTCTCTCCACTCAGCCGCCATGGAGACAGCACCACGTCCCGGACGAGAGAGGGGCGCTAGCGTCACTAAATTCCGCCAGCGCATGTACTTACCATAATTCTCCAGTTCTCCCCTGATACCAAGATGACCCTTGATTCCCCGCCTGTAACCGACCTTCGTTATCCCGTCGGTTACCTTGAGCACGACGGCATCACAGCCGTTACCCCAATCAACCATCAGGATTCTGTCGCCGGGCTTAGCATCTTCCAGGGCGGAAACCAGAATCATCGGGGCAAGTGCCGTTCCGGTATTGCCAACACTGTCAAGCAACGGGTCCTGAACCTGCTCTGGGGCAAAGCCAAGCGCCCTGGCAAGAGTACCCTGTGACCTGGCATTAGCACCGTAGATACACGCCTTGGTAATATCTTTCGGCGTCAGTTTCATTTTTCCCAGTAGAGTCTTGACTACTCTCACTGGTATCTGAGTATAACCGGCGTCACGACCAAAGCGGTCCTCCCAGGAGCGAATAAAATCATCACCGTGATTTCGCCAGTAGTCTACCAGGTCGTCTGATTCAGTGTAGCTGCCTTCAATCTCTACCGCTACGCCATCATTACTCACAAGGAAAGCAGCCGCTCCGTCACCCAGAGTTTGCTCGTCCTCTCCACCAGCGCCCCCTAAACGCATATCAGACACAGTGACCAGAACGCTCTTGAGTGAACCCGCATTTACCGCATCAATGGCTGATTGCAGGGCAAGAGTACCTGCCCTGAGACAACTGGTGAAATCGGTATTCCGTGCATCCCGACGGAAATCAAGGGCACAAGCGACTATGTTTGCGTTGTTTCGCTCAATGTAAGGAGCAGTGGTGGTCGCTAAAAATACGGCGTCAACCGTCTTCGGGTCAGTGCCTTTCAGGCAATCAATGCCGGCAGATACTGCCAAGCTAATAGAGTCCTCATCAATGCCGGCTACAGCCTTTTCACCACGTCCGCCACCCCGCCCCCAGGCAGCGTTAATAACGCTCCGGGGCAGTCTCCTGTACGGGATATATGCTCCATAAGATTTTATACCTGCCATGTCTCCTCCTTATAAAGTACTTACCAGCCAGATTATTAGAAGAACCCGTTATTTAGCAGAAATATTGTACTGCCTAGCACTAAATATATCAAGCAGAGGTAAGGGCCAAGGTTGGCCGGAGGTCAAGTTTGATACCGGGTCCCATCGTTGTGGTAAGGAAAGCTGACCTGACATACTGCCCCTTGGCACCACTGGGCTTCGCCTTCATCACCGCATCAACCACTGCGGACAGATTTTCTACCAGCTTTTCTTTGTCAAAGCTCACCTTGCCCAGAGGCAAGTGGATTATAGCTGTCCTGTCCAGCTTGAACTCCACCCTTCCCTTACGGGCATCCTCAATCACTCTGGGCAGGTCTTCTGCCGGGACAACTGTGCCGGACTTGGGATTAGGCATCAGCCCCCTTCTCCCCAAGACCCGACCGAGCTTCCCCACCTTACTCATCATATCGGGAGTAGCAATCGCCGTGTCGAACTCTACCCAGCCGTCCTCTATCTTCTTCACCAGGTCATCAGCGCCGACATAATCCGCTCCGGCATTCTCGGCGTTCCTGGCAGCCTCACCTTGAGCAAATACCAGGACACGAACCGCTTTGCCAAGACCGTGCGGGAGAAGGGCAACACCGCGAACCTGCTGGCTAGCATTACGTGGGTCAAGTCCCATCCGAAGATGAAGCTCGACAGTCTCATCGAATTTGGCGAATGCTGTTTGCTTGGCAAGGTCAACAGCCTCTTCAGGCGAGTAGGCCTTTGTTCTGTCAATCTGCTGGCATGCCCCCTGGTATCTCTTCCCGTGCTTTGTCATTCCTGCTCTATCTCAATCCCCATACTTCGTGCCGTCCCGGCAACAATTCGCTCGGCGGCCTCAATACTGGTAGCATTCAGGTCCTTGGCCTTTAGCTCAGCTATTTCGTGCAGCTTCTGCTGTGATAATTTGGGTAGCTGCTCGCGCCCTGCAGCACCAGACCCCTTCTCCACTCCGAGGGCCTTTTTCAACAGGTCAGTGGTCGGTGGTGTCTTTGTGACGAATGTGAACGAATTGTCTTCATAGGCAATTATCTCCACCGGGACAATGGACCCGGCCTGGGACGCAGTACGTTCGTTATACTCCTTGCAAAAGCCCATAATGTTAATCCCGTGCTGGCCAAGGGCCGGGCCAACCGGCGGTGCCGGGTTCGCCTTACCCGCTTCAATCTGGAGCTTAATTATCGCTTTTATCTTCTTTGCCACCCTGCCTCCAATCCTGAATAATCAGAGCTTCTCCACCTGGAGAAAATCGAGTTCCACGGGTGTTTCACGCCCGAAAAGGGACAGAAGCACCTTGACCTTGCCCTTCTCAGTCCCGATTTCATCTACTATACCAACAAAATCGGTAAAGGGCCCGTCCGTTACCCGGACACTCTGCCCCGGCCGAAAACCGACCTTCACCTTGGGCGTTTCTGCGTGCATCTGTTTCAAAATCCTGTCCGCTTCCTCTTCAGAGAGCGATACCGGCTTACCACCGCTACCGACGAAACCAGTAACCCCAGGGGTATTACGGACAATATTCCAGCTCTGGTCAGTCATGACCATCTCAACGAGTATATATCCGGGCAGAATCTTCCTGGATATAGTACGCCTTTGCCCACCCCGAATCTCGACCTCATCCTCCGTGGGTATTATTACCTGAGCAACCTCCCCATCGGCATCCATAAACTTGACCCGCTGTTCCAGGTTCTTCTTAACCCGCTCCTCATATCCGGAGTAGGTATGAATCACAAACCAGTCCTTACCGTTTTTGCTCACATGCATCCTCACTCAGATTAAGGTCCAGTAAGCTAATCGTACCTCTTAGTTACGGCTCCCCTCAGCCACCCAGAAGAAGTTTACTAATCAGAGCACTGAAGCCGAGGTCAATCAGCCCCAAGATAATACCCACGCTGACAGTAACCAGCAAAACAAGACCCGTGAGATAGGCAGTCTCCCGCCTGGTCAACCATGTTACCTTTCTCATCTCGGCGATGGTATCAGGGATAAACCTGAACCTGGAAGGACGCCTGGCAGGAGCAACAGGACGTTTTGCGGGAGCTTTCGAACGTTTAGCAGACGGCATGTTCTTCGCCCTTAACTACCTCACTTCCCGGTGAAGGGTATGTACACGACAGCGCGGGCAATATTTGTTTAATTCAAGCCTTTGTGAATCATTCCTACGGTTCTTAGTAGTCGTGTATGTCCTTTCCTTGCACTCGGAACAGGCAAGGTGGATGATAACTCTGGCTTCAGTTTTTCTGGCCATTTTATTCGAGAATCCTGGTAAAGGTACCAGCCCCTACCGTCCGACCTCCCTCACGAATTGCGAAGCGTAATCCCGTCTCAAGAGCCACCGGGTAAATGAGTTTTATCTTCATGGTCACGTTGTCACCGGGCATAACCATCTCTACGCCTTCCGGCAGCTCAATAGAGCCGGTAACGTCCGTAGTCCTTATATAGAACTGAGGCCGGTAGCCATTAAAGAAGGGGGTATGCCGCCCTCCTTCATCCTTGCTCAAGACATATACCTGCCCCTCGGCATAGGTGTGGGGTTTGATAGTACCCGGCGCCGCCAGGACCTGTCCGCGCTCGACATCGGCACGCTCTACCCCCCTGAGGAGAGCACCGATGGCATCACCCGGCTCGGCTTCATCCAGCAGTTTATGGAACATCTCAAGGCCGGTTACTACCACCTTACGCGGTTCGTGATGCAAACCGACTATTTCGACTTCCTGGCCGACCTTGATAACACCCCTTTCGACCCTCCCCGTGGGCACGGTACCACGCCCTTTGATGCTGAACACATCCTCTACTGACATCAAGAAGGGCTGGTCTTTAGGCCTGACAGGCGTTGGAATATAATCATCGACTGCGTCCATGAGTTTCAGAATGGGGCCACACCACTCACACTCCGCTTTACCGCAGCCGCACTCAAGCGCCTTGAGGGCACTCACCCTCACTATCGGTATCTCATCACCGGGGAAGTTATATTTAGAGAGTAATTCCCGGAGCTCCATCTCTACCAGCTCGAGGAGCTCCTCGTCGTCCATCATATCCACCTTGTTAAGAGCGACGACAATGCTCGGAACTTCTACCTGGCGCGCCAGCAGAATATGCTCACGGGTCTGGGGCATCGGACCATCCGGTGCGCTAACCACCAGAATTGCCCCATCCATCTGTGCAGCCCCTGTAATCATATTCTTGATGAAGTCAGCATGCCCGGGACAGTCAATATGGGCATAATGCCGCTTGGCTGTCTCATACTCAATGTGCGCAATGGCAATCGTCAACCCGCGGGCTTTCTCTTCTGGAGCGTTGTCGATGCTATCAAAAGAGCGGAAGCCGGTAGTACCAACACCGGCCTTGGAGAGCACCAGCGTTATTGCCGAGGTGAGCGTTGTTTTGCCGTGGTCGACGTGACCGATTGTGCCTACATTGCAGTGCGGCTTAGTCCTCTGAAACTTCTGTTTTGCCATTAAAGACCCCCTTCTTTGTCCAAGCCCACAACCAGATTCGAACTGGTGACCTTACCCTTACCAAGGGTATGCTCTTCCTACTGAGCTATGTGGGCACCTCATTATTATACAGAATTATACGCTACAGTCCAAATTGGTGGAGGGGGCAGGATTCGAACCTGCGTAGCCCTAAGGGCGACAGATTTACAGTCTGTTCCGATTAACCACTCCGGCACCCCTCCAGGTACCACCATCAAACCCAGCCTGAGGAGGGATTCGAACCCACGACCTGCTGTTTACAAGACAGCTGCTCTAACCAACTGAGC
>CAZTBG010000006.1:0-34872 GCA_964611805.1 uncultured Dehalococcoidales bacterium
TGTCCAATCTGCACCAACCATGGCCAGACGTTGGTGATATGAGCTTCAATGGTAATCGCATTAGTGTACTGCCATTTTGGATGTGGTATTAGGTCGTCGCCAGGTAAGGTTTGCTGAACTTCGGCATCGGTGGCACCCCACTTTACGCGCCGGGAGCGTAAAAAAGGTATTAGAAGAGCTATACCGACGGCAGCTGCTCCAGAAGACCCTTCCGCAATAGCCTTCCATTTGCTGGCCATCATTTCCCTCCAATTACGAATATTAGAAAGGAGTATCGAATTTAGTTATTTCCCTTCCTTCTGTTTAAACTGTTTAGACCATACCGAAATCCACCACATTAAACCACAACCCAGAAGAAAGATACCAAAACCGCCAAAAAACCCGGCAAAGAATATCCCTATCGAAGTTAATCCGTCCATATTTTCACCTCCAAAATGTCAGTTTTGTTAGTATATCATATCTCTACACTCGAACCCCAAAAGGGCGAAAGGAACAATTATTAGGTTTTTTCATTATGTTCCACGGTTATAACTACGTTTCCCTTCTTGTGTCCCGTTTCTGCATATCTATGAGCCTCGACAATTTGTTCCCCCAGAGGCTGCTATTCATTCCACTTCAACACATCTGATATCTTTACATCAGGATGGTGATATCTTTTTCTCTTTATTGTTACATTCTTGAATTGTATCGCCTGCTTTGGGCACCATTGAATACAAGCCAAGCACTTTTCGCAATGGTGTTGCCATGCAGGCCTATCATCAACTATTTTGATATTTCTAACAGGGCAGACTTTTAAGCAAATTCCACACCCGTTGCATTTACTGTCTGCCCAAAAGTTCTTATCAACATCCGGACTCAAGTCACCTCTCAAATATTGTTTATCAATATACCTTGAAAATAATAGTGTCATTACTGGATTAAACCTTTTCATCAGGCCGCTCTTACCGGTGTGAATGGTGTTAGCGATTTTATTAGCTTTCCTGTTCCAATTACGGAACATTCTTTTCTGGAGGAACAATGGAAGTGCATCTGCACTATCAATATAATTAGCAGGCATACGTACAATGAAACCAGCGGCAAGATTGCCACCACGTTTATTGATTGTTTCGGAAAGTCGATGAAGAACGCTTCCTGCAATTCCGCCAACCGTAACAATAGCGAAGATATATTTATCTTGTAGGTTCGTAAGTTTACCGATGAACCTTTCAACGATTCCTGGCATTCTCATATAGTATGCGGGGAAAACGATTCCAATCACATCGGCATCAATTTTTATGCTTTCATTATCCATCACGGAAGGAATGGATATCAGAGTCCCGTTAATTTTTCCAGCAATATCCCTTGCCACAACAAGTGAGTTCCCCGTTCCTGAAAAGTAATAGAGTTCTGTACTCACGGTAATGCCGTTCCTCCGGATCTATCAGGTTTTATCATTATGCGCTACAGTGATGACTACATTTCCTTACGATCCGTTTGGATTTATTAATGGGTGATTGGCGCAATTAGGGGTCTGGCGATTATAACATTCGAGTCTGGAGATTGCAAAAACCCGTAACAGGGAATGACAAAAGGGTATTGACTCAATAGAACATGTGTACTATTATGGAGGCTGCTCAGCACTTCTCATTGAGGTAAATAATGGAGTTGCGGTCGATTGATAATACTGAGCGGGACCTTCCCCCGGAATATTGCCACTATCAGGATGTGGGGTGTGAGTTTGCCGATTCCTGCCTCAACTGCCCATTGCCGCTCTGTGTCTATGATGAGCCTGGAGGGAAGAGGCGCCTGCTGAAGCGACAACGAGCCCAGGAGATGGCCAGGCTGTTTACCACCGAGGGTAAAGGACTGAAAGAACTGGCGGAAATCTTCAGCGTCAGCCAGCGCACCGTGCAGAGGGCGTTGAAGTCCGTGTTCAGGGGGACGACTACGGAGGTTACAAATAATGAGTGAAGGTTTTAGTCCCTCAGAACTGGCCCGTCGGGATGTCGAGCGGATTCGGGGCTACAAGGAACTGCTGGACTTCTATCATAATGTGCAGTGGGAAGGTCGGGCGAGGTGGGGTGAAAGACGCCTGACCTTTAACTATGCTAAGGTCGTAATCGACAAGGTCACCTCGTATCTGATGTCGGGCATGGACTTCGCAGTTGAGCCGGTAGAGGCGTCTGATGAGGCCAGAGATAAGGCCTACCGTGCGGAAGCAGCACTCTATCAGGTGCATCAGGATAATGGCATCGAGGAGTTAGACTTTGAGACCGAGATTGACTGTGCCATCCTCGGTGACGCCTGTTACAAGGTCATCTGGGACCAGGAAACAGGTAGTGTCCGTATCACATCGCCGGATGTGCAGGGTATCTATACCTGGCGGGCGGGCGACGACACTTCTCGGGTGTGGCGGCTGGCATCACGGTACACCCTGAGTGCTGAGGAGATTGAGCTTCTCCACGGAGTAAAACCCCAGAAGAAAGAGGGTACCATTACGGAACTGTGGACCGATGCTGAGTTTGAGCTGTGGCTCAATGATACCCAGCTGGAGAAGAAACCAAACCCCTACGGCTTCATTCCGTTCGTGATTTATCCCAACCTGAGGGAGCCTAAGAAGTTCTGGGGAATATCCGACCTTACCCAGATAATGGAGCCGCAGCGTGAGTTCAACCGGGCGATGTCGCAGCTTTCCAGGATACTGGAGCTGTCCGGCAATCCCATTGCCGTGCTGGAGAACGTGGAGGAGTCCGAGGACATCGCTGTCAGACCCGGGGCGGTGTGGAACATCCCCGAGGATGCCAAGGCCTACCTGCTTGACCTCCTCCAGGGTGGTGGTCTCAGGCTGCATATCGACTATATCAGTCTGCTCTATCGCACTTTGCACGACGTATCGGAGTCGCCACGGGCTGCTTTCGGAGGGACTGACCGAGACCTTTCCGGTGTTGCCCTGGAGATAGAGCTTCAGCCGTTGTTGCAGAAGGTCGGGCGTAAACGGATTATCCGGACGGCGGCTTACAACCGGAGGAGTCGGCTTATCCTCAAGCTGCTGGAGAAGTACCGGGGCGAAGACTTTGGAAACAACCGTGTCAACGTTGTCTGGGGGCCGTTGCTGCCGCGGGATGCCGCCAAGCTGGTAGCCAATGAGCAGGTCCTGGTCCAGGGTGGTATTCACTCCCGGCGTCGGGCGATGGGCGAGCTAGGGGTGAACGACCCGGAAGCGGAGTTTGCCCGGTGGCTTGAGGAGCGGGAGGCAATTCTAAAGATGAACAGGGAACTCACCGGTAAGTCTACCCGGGGCGGAGCGAGGGAGAGAAGTGAACCCGGGGTAGGGGTCAGTGAGGAATAAAATGGCAGGAGGTCGAATATTGGTTGATGAAGTAAACCAGAAAGAGGACACGCTGGAAGGCCAGTCCGGCGAAACAGACGGCATTGAAACAGAGGAAGTCCGAGTTGGTGCTGATAGTGCGGAAGCTTTACTGGCCCAGAAGGACGAAGAGCTGGCCAAGGCGAGTGCCCGCATTGCCGAGCTGGATGAGACTGTTCTGGGCAGGGATGGCGAAATAGCTTCTCTGAAGCAGTCTTTGACTGAGATGGAGGAGAAGCTGGCAGCCGCTAACGATTCCCTGACCGGGGCAGTGGCCAGCTATAAAAGCATGGTAATCCGGACGAATCCCGATGTCGTCGAGGAACTCATCAGTGGGGATACCATTGAGTCGGTCAATGAGTCCCTGGAGAAGGCCAGGAGCTTGATTGGCAGGGTGAGGCAGGGACTGGAAACCGAGATAACAAGTGGCAGGGTCCCGGCAGGGGCGCCAGAGCGACGCTCCCCCGACCTGTCGGCCCTGTCCCCGCGAGAGAAGATTCAATACGGAATTGGAGGTAAAAAATAATGGCATTAACACTAACCGAAGCAGGCAAGCTATCCAACGATATGCTACTCCAGGGAGTGGTGGAGACTATTGTCAAGGACTCACCGATACTGCAAAGGCTACCCTTTATTGAGATAGTCGGCAACGGTCTTACCTATAACCAGGAAAAGACCCTGCCCGCTATCGATTTCTACGATGTTGGCGATACCTGGGCGGAGTCGACGCCGACCTTTGAGCAGAAAACAGCCCTTCTGAAAATCATGGGAGGGGATGCCGACGTCGATAACTTTCTCAAGGCGACCCGCTCCAATGTCCAGGACCTTGAGGCGGCGGTGGTAGAGCTGAAGGCGAAGGCCCTCAAGGAAAAATTTGAGGAGACCTTTATCTACGGCGATATCACGGCCGAACCCAAGCAGTTTGATGGAATCAGGAAATTGGTTGATACCGGGACCGCCGGTGACCAGGTGGTGGCTGCCGGGGCTTCCGGGGCAACCCTGACCCTTTCTATGCTCGATGAGCTTATCGATGCCGTCAAGGGGGGCAAGCCTGACATACTACTGATGAGTCGCCGCTCCCGGCGAAAGATAAATGCCCTCGTCAGGGCGTCCGGCGGCATGATGGACACCGACCGCGATAGCTGGGGTAACTTTGTCCAGCTGTGGGACTCAATCCCGATTGGTGTCAATGACTGGATACTGGATACCCACGTCGTCAGTGGTGGGGTGGAGACGGATACCACCGGTGGTGATTGCTCGACCATCTATGCTCTGCAGTTCGGGGAGGGGGCTCTTTGCGGTCTGACCGCGCCCGGCCACCTGACGGTGGAGCCGATAGGTTCACTTGAGACCAAGGACGCTACCCGGAATCGGATAAAGTGGTATGTCTCCCTGGCGCTCTTCAGCACAATCAAGGCGGCGGCCCTGATTGGTGTTCAGGACTAGAACCGGGGCTGAACGGGAGGTCGGGAGCCTTCGCTCTCACCTCCTGTTCAGACAAAGAAGGATAAGCCAGGGGGTGAGTTAACCATGGACCTGTCGGAGATGAGGGCAATAGTCAGGCGGGACCTGCACGATGAGGATGTCGAGAACTATCGCTGGTCGGACGATGAACTCGACCGGCACATTACCCATGCCGTGCAGGACTTTTCCGAGGCTATTCCCTATGAGCAGAAGGTGACCAAGGCAACGACCTCGGGTTCGAGGGAGATTGATATATCGACTATCACCGACCGGGTCATGGTGCAGGCTGTGGAATACCCGGTCGGCAGGTTCCCGCCTGTGTACCAGCGTTTTGCCCTGTGGGCGGATACCGTAACCCTTCTTGGTACCGAGGTTCCGGACGGCTCCGATGCCTGTATCTACTACGGTAAGCTGCATACGCTGGATGCCAGTAGCTCCACTGTACCCGCTAAGCATGAAGGCCTGATTGCTGTCGGGGCCTGCGGTTATGCCGCCGTCGAGTGGGCGGTCTACGCCATCAATCGGGCTAATGTCGGTGGTACCGGTACTCCTGGTGAACTGCGCAAATGGGGATGGGAGAAGCTGGGACACTTCCGTAAGGAGCTGAGGAGACTGGGGAGGACGAACCGGGTGAGAGTACGCTCCCTATACCAGCCGTACTACCCGGCGGTGTCCAAGTCCACCGACTATGGCCCTTAGGCAGATGAGACCAGCCTGTCAATACTAATACATGCCGGGAGATAGAATGCGGGAGTTGTCGAGTACGCTGTTGACTGCCCAAAAGGCGGCCAGCCATACCC
Organism: uncultured Dehalococcoidales bacterium; assembly: GCA_964611805.1. Classification (GTDB taxonomy): domain Bacteria; phylum Chloroflexota; class Dehalococcoidia; order Dehalococcoidales; family Fen-1064; genus W589. The sequence continues at coordinate 5,611 of CAZTBG010000006.1, forward strand.
CTTATGTCAGTGTTGAGGCTAAAAATAGTATTGCCGGTGTTGTTCGTCTTACATGGGAGAGGCTGTACACTGGAGGTGAGGATGACTACTTCCATGCCATGGCGATGCCGGGTGATGGTTCCATGGTGAGGGCACGGATAGGGCCGCCGGCTGATGCCAGGAAGCTCTACTGGCAGAGGGTACCCGACCCGGGGCCACTATCGGATTTCAGTAACTGGACTTATGTTGGCCAGTACAATTGTACCTGCGTGGCAGCCGCCTCTCATGGGGCAGAGGTCTCCATTTTCTGGGTAAATACCAGTAATCAAGTCCGGCGTATCAAGAGCACGGACTATGGTGTTAACTGGGGCAGCCCTGAACTTATCGACTACTGTGCTACCAGTGGCAACAGCCTGGGAGTTGCCTACAAACCCAATGGCGACCTGGCCCTCTTCATTGCTGATGGCACGACTCTTTACATTAAGAAGTGCCTTGGGGGTAACTGGCAGTCAAAGGCGGCCTGGGACAAGACCACCGGTACACTTACCGGGGTGGGGGTTGTCTATGGTACCGACTGGGAGCTTCTGGTTACAGGCCAGGATTCGGGCGGCAACTATAAGCTGTGGTCGCTTATCTATGGCGATGGCGGCGAGGTTTCGGCCGGTAACTGGTCTTCTCTCAGGGAGTTTGCCTCGGCCCCATCGGGCGGTGATTTCGAGTATAGTTGTCCCTTTCTGGACAAGCCCGATGTCTACCGTGGTCTGTATGCGGAGAAATTCACAGGTACCCAGTCTTATGACCGTCCGTTCTGGTCTCATACCGCCCTTGATTCTGGTTTTATTGAGGGACTGTGGCACGAACCGGTGCCTCTGGACCTGGCGGGTAAGTACGGACTGGCAATAGCTCACCATGGCGATTACTGCTGGCTGACATGCCCGTCTGGTGTCTGGCGTGCCCCGTTGGCTGAGCAGGGTCTCGACCTGACCGATGATGTTCTCTCTGTCCGGCAGGAGACTAACCCTGATGGGAGAGGTTTGACTGTCGAGCTAAGAAATGATAGCGGGCAATATGCTTCACCGGGAGAAGGCCCTCTGTATGTGCTGGATATCGGCTGCCAGCTGGAGCTTGGTCTCGGCTATGTTACCTCCCAGGGAAATGAGGTGAGTCCGGGTCTAGTTTACTGGCTGGAGGCCTTCGAACACATCAGTTGGGGAGGTAAGTCCGTCCTGGTGCTGCATGCTCCTGATGGCTGGCGACTGGTCGAGGGCTGGCGGGCCAGGCACCAGTTCCGCTGGAACAAGGACTCGGACGAGATGTCGGTCAAAGAGATACTCGGCTTTGTCCTTGGTCGGGTCGGCCTGAAACTTGAGGTAAAGTCGCAGTCGCCCGTAATCACCGGCTATTATCCGGACTTCACCGTTCATCCCGGTAACCGGGGCAATGATATTGTTAGCAGGCTGCTCTCCTTCGTACCCGATGTCCTCTTTATCGAGGACAGCAGGGCCTTCATTGTTAACCCGCAATCATCGGATGGCTCGGTTTATTCCTACGGACAGGGGCATGCCGTCCTGGAAGGCAGATACCGGAACGGGGCCTGGGGGCTTAACCGGGTTCGCGTCGAAGGCTATGACCCGGTGGCTGATGAGGCGATAATTGTCGATTCCTTCTCATGGAACCAGATAAAAAAATTCCATGACCGCTTGGCACTTATCGATGACAGGAATATCGACACCGTAGCCCGGGCTGAAGAGAGGGGAGATGCCTACCTGCGGGGGTCGGAGATTGAGTCTGCCAGGAGTGTGGTTCGGGTGCCGGTGAACTGCGGGCAGCAGCTCTACGATGTAATTGACATAACTGATGCCTGTGCCGGACTGAGTGAGGAAAAGAAGAGGGTGGTGGCGATAACGCTGGGCTATCGTCCTGACCGCGGTGAATACGAGCAGTGGCTGTCACTGGGAGCAGTCTAAGCTTGATTAGCTGAGCATCAGAAAGAGGTTTGTACACTGAGATGGACTTGAGGAAAGCGGTGTTGAGGAGCTTCGACTCCGGGAGCTATACAGCCACGGTACAGCTGGCCGGTAGCCATAAGGTCTATCTGGAGGACATTACCGTAGCCCGTAACCTGCCAGCAGCTGAGATGACTGCGGGCCGGAAGGTGGCGGTTATTTTCTTTGATGCGCACAATGCTAAAGAGGCGGTCGTGGTTGCCGTCTATACCTAGCCGGCTCAGACGGCATATTTGCGGTATCTCTGGAGCCTGACCTGAACCCACCTTCCTTAACCCCCCTCTTTTCGAGGAGTTTCCGTTGCTTCTCGGCCAGGGTCTGCGGCCGGGCTGGCTGTCGATGGCTGTGGTAGCAGCCCGGGGGATGAATTTCCTTATCAATTGGTGGAGTGGGTTCATCTTTGCTGACAGTGACCGGTTCTGCCCTGGAAGATCTCTGTGTTATGTGCTCTGCCAGGTCTGCCAGGACACGGTTTTGCTCGGCGGCGCTCTGTCTTAGCTCCTGGGAGGCCTCACTGAGACCCTGAATAGCAGCAGTATGACTCTTCAGATGTATGGCGTACTCGGCTATGGCTGTAGCGAGTTCATCCAAAGCCTGTTCTGTTCGCGACATCCACTCTTCTGGTAGCGGGCCGGTGCGTTGCTTTCTTTCAATAATAAGAGCAAACTTCTCGGAGTGCCGGACAGGTGCTGCCAGTTGGCCTGCGGCATACTTGAGGAGCTTCAGTTCTCTCTCCCCGTAGGCCTTCGGGTGCTTGCTGGCAAAGATGAGACTGCCGAAGACCTCCCCCCCGGAGAAAAGCGGCATGTAGACGATTGCCCTTATCCCCTGTTTCAGCCAGCAGGCACCAGTCCAGAATCGACTCTCCTGTTTCAGGTCTGGCTCCACCAGGGCTTTGTTGTTACGAGCAAGCCAGGCGATGGGTGTGTTGTCCAGCGGTATGCTGTCCCCGAACTCCCAGTTTGAATCGAGCTTGGGGGATAGGGGAAATAGGTGGAGTAAGCTCGTTGATTCCTCAATCAGGCCAATGGCTGCCCAGCTAACAGGTATTAGCTCCTTAAGCTCAAAGGCGAATCCCTGTCCTATCTCGGTGATATCCGAGCTTGTAAGAACAATCTTGGAGAGTTCATTGGCCAGAGCGAGCTGTTCTTCTTTTTCCTTTTCCTTGCGCTTCATGGCCCTGTCCTGTTACCTGAGCCAGTGCCTGGTCTTTAGCCCGGTAGTCCATTCAGTTCTCTGCCTGTCTTTCCAGCGCGTCCAGAAGACGGCTCCAATTACACAGACAGCCATGATTCCGCCACCAATGCCCCATTCCATATGTGCCGGACGTGGCTGACCGACCGTGACCAGAATGATAGAGCTGTCATTCAGCAGAGGCTCCCCGGCACATGAGATGTCGATACTGACTGCCCACTTCTGCCCGACCAGGCTTTCGTCGTTGGGAATGGTAATCTCCACCGTCAACCATGCCTGCTCGCCGGGTGCAAGTAAGGTGTCTCCCGCAATGAGATTAATCCAGGTAAGGTCGGGGAAGCTATCATAACCTTCTGGTGGGTTGGAGAGCTGGGCCGACGAGAAACGGAAGCTATAGCTCCGTTCCAGGCCATTTTCCATCGAAAGTATAATACTGCTGGTGGTACCGGGTAATACTTCAAGCTCAGCGGTATGGGGAGAGATAATCAGACTCCCGGCAAGCACAGGCACTGGCATCGTGAAATAAAACAGCAGGGCTACTGCTACCGTAAAGCTGACATACTTGAGCATTTGCCTCACCATCTGCCTACCCACTTCTTGAGTTCCCTCCGGTTACTGAATATCACGGTGCCAGCGACCACCACCCCTCCGGCTATTGCCCCCACGAGAACCCAGTTAATTCCTCCAGCGTATGCCACAGTGATGGACAGGAGAAGTCGGCTATCAATCTTGACCTGTAGTATTCCCATTGTATTAAGGGTAGCGCGGAGCCAGCATTCATATCTCTTTCCTCCCCAGTCCCCGGAGGAGGGGACAGTAACCGTGATTTGGACCTCCTGTTCGGAATACTGTCCCAATTCAAACTGCTGCGGGGTAAGGCTTATCCAGTCCGTATCAGGTATTGGCTCATACCCGGGAGTCAGATTGTCCACGTACGGGATTTCGGCTGACATCAATACGACCGCCGGAAAGTCTTTATTATTTGATACGGTGATTGTACCGCTTCTGCTCTCACCGGGTCGGATACCGGTTACTGGAACCCTGCCTGGTGAAATAGCCCAGCCCTCGTTCTCCTGTGCCAGGGTGGGGGAGGGGGAAATAGCCATCATAGCCAGCAGGGCTACCATTGCCCACCTGAGCCAACCTCTTCCGGTCACGGTTCATCAACCCTGCACCGCATGTATTGTTACGATAGCCTGTACTGATTCACCCGCTCCGGGTAAATCACCGCTTGTTGGTGTCTTCACCGTCAGTGAAAAACGCTTGCTCTGGTTCTTGTTAAGGTCCTGTACGAAGTCAGCTGGAGTCGTGGTGACATTACCTGTTCCTCCGGCCCCCTCGATGTCGTATTCGATTTCATACTGATTATTACCGGGTGACGTGCCCAGTCGCCATCGGTAGCCACTCCCCTCGGCGTTAATGCCCATTATGGTGGTATCCACTTTAACACTACCACGGTTGACCAGAGTGAAGTCCTTGAGGTACGACGAGTTCAACTCTACCGCATCTATCTGCCATTCGGCGGGTGTGACCTCGATGTCTATAGCAACCGCCGGACCGCTCATGGTGATGGTTATCGTGGCGTCACTGCCAGCCAGCGCCACAATCGGGATTGACAGTGCTATCACGGCCACCAGCGCTGTGAGCAGCAAGCCCTTTGCTTTCACCTATCAATCCTCCTGCAAGGTTCAGGTAATTCTACCATACTTTCTCTGAAGGTAGAAAGCTCTCGCTAACAGGTTTTTCGGAGTTTCCTCCTGTGAGCAGCAGTTGTGGATATGTGAAGCAGTTGACAAGCGATGTTACCCGTTATAGTAAAAAGGCTGGTTACTGGAACCAGCCTTTTGAAAATGTTAATTTCCGTAATTCTTCCTAATCGGCCTTATCCATGGCGGACTTGAGGCGTTCCCTGATGCTGTCCTTGAAGGCGGAGAATTCTTCTCTGGTCACGTACTCTTCGGAAGGCTGACCAGCGAGGCGAGCGCGTAGGCTCATTGGCAGACCAGTTGGTACTGCTGCAATCACCTGACGGCTCTGTTCGTTGGCTACCAGCTTAGACAGAATAGTCTTGAAGGCGCGGTTGATACTCTCCTCGCTGATGCCGAGGGCCTGGTAAACCTGGTCTAGCGGGGCGCCATTAGCTGTGTGGTGCAGGATTTCAGTCTCTCCTGGTGTAAGTTGCGCCATGATGTTGCCCAACTGCTCTCCTATCGCCGTGTACTCTTCGAATTCATCCAGTACCCGGGAGGCAATTTCCGGCCTGAGCAGGGCATCACTGATTGGTTGCTTGCCTTGGGCGGCTGCCCTGATGCTGTCAATCAGGTCGACTGGGTCAACTTCCTTGGTCAGACAGGCACTGGCCCCACTTTTTATTGCCTGAAAGAGCTGCTCATCATTATCATTATCCATGATAAGGACCGTGGCTATTGACGGGAAGTTGCGTTTGAGGTAGCCGGTTACCCGGATGCCATCAAGCTTCTCATGGTTCGTGTTCAGGACAGCGACGTCCGGTGGGTTTGCTTCGATTGCCTTCAGGGCATCTTCGCTACTGGTTGTCTCGCCGATAACCTCGAAGTCCTCCTCCCCGGACAAGGTAAAATGGATACCCTCCCGGAACAGCACCTGCCAGTCTGACAGGAAAACGCCGACCCTATCCATGTTTTTCTCCTTCGTACATAATCTGGATACTCTCTATCGAGTCTAATTTAAGCATAAGGTCGTAAAGTGGGGAATAAAGTTCCTAAACATTATATAAAGATTTCATAAAGATTTCATAAAGATTCGGACCGGGTGACCCGAGGCTGTCTTGCCCAGCGGTGCATTCCGCGCAGTCCCGGGAGGGTTAAGTGTTATCCTGGCGGATAAACCTGTAGCCCATGCCATGCTCGGTAATGATAATTCTGGGTGAGTTGACGCTATCCCCCAGCTTCTGTCTGAGGTGCTGGATGTGTACCCGGAGCAGGTCCCGGGTATCCTGGTACCCTTCTCCCCAGACCTTGGTCAGCAGGTTCTCGTGTGTCAGCAGGCGTCCCTCATTCCTGATGAGGTGGTGCAGAAGTTTCATCTCGGTGGACGTTAGCTTCACCGGTTTCCCGCTCACCTTCACCTCATTGGTGGCGAAATTGACTGACAGATTGCCGCTGGTGTAGGGGCGGTCATCGCCGCTGGCCGGTATTCCACGTGAGCGGCGCAGCACTGCTTCCACTCTGGCGATGAGCTCAATATGGCTGAAGGGCTTTACCATGTAGTCGTCAGCCCCGAGTTCAAGCCCTCTGGCGATATCAACATCCTCTCCTTTTACAGTCAGCATGATAACCGGTATCTGCGAAAACCGTCGTATCTCGCGGATTACACTGAATCCGTCCATATCAGGAAGGTTGACGTCCAGAATGACAATATCAGGACTTTCAGCTTCGATGAGCTCCAGCCCCTTGGTCCCGTCGTGGGCTGGAAGTACCTCGGCGCCACTCCAGCGGAGCTGAAAACACAGGGAAACAACCTCTACGATGTCGGGTGCATCATCGACAACAACTACTTTCAAGCGGTCCTCCTGAAAAGCGGCAGCGAGACAGAGAAGCTGCAACCGCGACCCATCTGGCTCTCAACCCATATTTTACCACTGTGCAGCTCTACAAGGAACTTGGCGATGGTCAGGCCAAGTCCTCCTTCACCGTCACTCCGCCCAATCTGGTAGTGGGGTTTAAAGATTAGTTCCTGTTCCTCAACCGGGATACCGCCGCAGCTGTCACTTATTCGGATTATCAGGTTCTCCCTGTCTTGCTGCCAGGCGCTTATTCTGATGTTGCCTCCCTCACGGGAGAACTTGGTGGCGTTGGCGGTCAGTAAGAGCAGTATCTGTCCCAGGTGTTGTTTATCTGCCCTGACTAGAGGTAGAGAATCTGCTATCTCCAGTTCAAGGTTCTGTTTCCGTGCCTGAATCTGGGGATGAATCCTTGTCACCACGTCGCGGATGGCTTGGCCGATATCGACAGGCTCCGGCCGGAACTGAAAGTCCTGTACCGGCTGCCTGGGCATCTGCGCAAAGAAGGTCACACTCTCGTCAAGCCGGTGGGCGTTGCGTATAATGGCCTGAAGGAGCTTCCACTGCACGCTGCCTTCCTCCGGGTGCAGTTCGTCGGCAATAAGCTCGGCTGAGGCGATAATGGCAGTGAGGGAGGTCTTGAGCTCGTGTGTCATCGCCGCCACAAAATCTACCTGAGTGCTATCCTGATTAACCATGTTATTTGTCTGCAAGTGCCCTAATTACCTCCCTCCATCCCGCGTGTCCCAATAATAACAACCGTTAGCTTCTTCCGACAGTAGAGCACAGCGTTGGCAGCGCGGTATGGATTGACTCTACTTGTCCATGCTCTTGGCAATGCTCCTGAGAATTGTGAGAATGCCGATGACAGCACGCTGCATCTCGGGTGGTTCTTGACTCAGGACCCTGGCGACATAGGGGTCTAACTGTCCACTACCATAGGTCGGAAGTCTCTCTGACGTTCGTGGTGACTGAGATGACAGATAACCGGCCAGTGTAAATAGTTCATTCTCCTCGAAGCCGAGAGGTGCCGCAATCTTCCGCAGGATGTGCGCTGAGGGAAAGCGCTCTCCGCGTTCGATTCGGCCCAGGTGTGAGGCGGATACCTCCGCCTTGCCGGCCAATTCCTGAAGTGTCAGTGGTAGACTGATTCTCTGCTGTTTCAGTATTGTGCCGATGTGATTTTCGCCCCGGCTGTCCATTACGAGTATTGTAGTTAGCCAACTGGCAAAAGTCAATCCTCGTTGTGTGCTCGTTTTGGCTTCCACTAGGTCAATAGGCCAGTTCCTTGACGCCTAGGAACACCAGTTATACAATGGCAATGCGGAGCAAAAGTACTATGGCTATGAAATCTAAAGTACTATGGTAACAAAATACGATGTTATAATTGTCGGCGGCGGTCCGGCGGGTATCTTTACAGCTCTGGAGCTAGCTCAGTCTTCTGGCCTGAGTATTTTACTTATTGAAAAGGGACGGGATATTGATGGTCGCCAGTGTCCGGCACGCGACCGGGACGGCCGCTGTGTTACCTGCACACCATGCAATCTGGTCTGTGGTCTCGGTGGTGCCGGCGCTTTCAGCGATGGTAAACTGACACTCTCGGCTGATGTTGGTGGTCGGCTGGCTGATTACGTTGGTGAGGGTAGGACGGCTGACCTCATTCAGTATGTCGATGATACTTATCGCAGGTTTGGTGCCCCGGACAGGCTGTACGGCGTGGGAGATGATGTTGACCGGCTGTGCCATCAGGCAGCGCTGGCGGGGCTGCACTTGAGGCCGGTCCCTATCCGCCATCTGGGGACAGAGCACTGCCGCTCTGTTCTCAGATCCATGCGGGACTACCTTGAGCCGCATATTGACCTCAAACTTAATGCCGTAGCCAGCAGCGTCATCGTTAACGATGGTCGCGCGACGGGTATTGTGACCGAGGCGGGGGACAGGTATGACTGCGATTACCTGGTTCTGGCTCCTGGTAGGGAGGGGGCTGACTGGCTGTCACGGGAGGCGAAACGGCTTGACCTGACGATGCACAATAATCCGGTCGACGTCGGTGTTCGGGTCGAAGTGCCAAACGTGGTCATGGAAGACTTCTGTAATATCCTTTATGAGGTGAAGCTGGAGTTTTTCTCGCCCAGTTTTAATGACAGGATAAGGACGTTCTGCATGTGTCCTGAGGGAGAGGTCATTCTGGAGTCCACCGGTGGTACTGATCCGGTAATTACAGTTAACGGGCACAGCTACGCAGAGCGCAAGAGTGGCAATACCAATTTTGCCCTCCTGATGAGCACTTCTTTCACCGAGCCTTTTCACGAGCCGATTGCCTATGGGAAGTACCTGGCGAGGCTGGCCAATATCCTCAGTGGGGGGGTGCTGGTGCAGCGTTTCGGTGACCTGATGCAGGGCCGACGTTCCACGCCGGCTCGTATTGACGAGGGGCTGGTGCGTCCTACCCTGACCAGTGCTACCCCCGGTGACCTCAGCTTCGTCTTGCCTTATCGTCACCTTGCGGGCATTATAGACATGCTCAGGGCGATGGACAGGCTAATACCGGGTGTCGCTTCGCAACATACCCTGCTTTACGGAGTGGAGGTCAAGTTCTATTCCGGACGTCTTCAGCTCAGCCCTGGTCTTGAAACCGAGGTCGGCAATATGTTTGCCGCTGGTGATGGTGCCGGAGTTAGCCGTGGTCTGATTCAGGCGTCGGCCTCCGGTGTCGTCGTTGCCCGGGAAATAATGAGCCATGTGGGTAGCTAGCGCCACTACTGGTAAAGCGAAGCGAACCTGTATTGCCGCCGCTTCTTGACACGAGTACCCTCGGCTAACTAAAATGGTTCCTTGTGGGGGCGGCTATCGACCATCGGTCGATAGCCGTAAAATGCCACCGATGAAGGAGGTCGATGGTAGGTGGCCAATGTAGTTTCGGGTGAGAATGAGAGCTTCGAGAGCCTGCTAAAACGTTTCACCAGAAAGGTACAGCAGGACGGCATTCTATCAGAGATACGTCATCGAGAGTACTTTGAGAAGCCCAGTGTCAAGCGTAAGCGTAAAGCGGCTGCCAAAAGGCGCAAGAGTGCCCGGGCACAGAGAAAGCGGTAGTAGAACTGGCAGGATAAAGTGGAAGCATCACTCAAAGAAAAATTAGCCGGCGACCTCAAGCAGGCGATGAAGAGTGGTGATGTCACGAGGCGTAACGTAATTCGTCTGGTGATGTCCGCCATTAAGAATGCGGAAATAGCCAAGCGCAGTGAACTTGAAGAGGCCGATGTCATTGGTGTGATTGCCAAGGAGGCACGTCAGCGTCAGGAGAGCATTGACGCCTTCAAGCTGGGCAACCGTCAGGACCTGGTAGCCCAGGAAGAAGCGGAGCTGGTTATCATCCAGGAGTATCTGCCTCAGCAAGCCAGCCGTGAGGATATTGTGGCAGCGGCCCGGCAGATTATTGCCGATGTTGGCGCCGAGGGGCCACGTGACAAAGGTAAGGTCATGCCCCGGCTCATTGCCCAGTTCAAGGGCAAGGCTGACGGACGAGAGATAAACGACATCGTCACCGAACTGCTCTCTTCTTAGATATATTCGCCCGTCTTCAATTAGTATAGGCCATCTTCGAATTTCCAGTCATCGGGATTGTTTTAAAGCATGGCTCAAGAACTACCAATTAGATGTTATATTGTCTCGTCGTTTCTGCTCAAGAAAGACAACGATAACTATCGTGTGCTCCTTCTAAAGCGGAAGCAGACTATTCAGGGGGCATGGGCTGGGGTTGGCGGTAGGATAGAAGAAGGTGAGAAGGCATGGCAAGCCGTCTTGAGGGAGATAAAGGAGGAGACCGGACTTACTCCCGAGAAACTCTACTCTGCTGATACCTGTGAGCAGTTCTTTGGAATAGATAGGGATTCAATCTTGATTGCCCCGGTTTTCGTGGCGTATGTATCGGACAATGCCGCGGTTACAATTAACGAAGAGCACAGCGAGTTCGGGTGGTTTACTCTTGAAGAAGCAATACTCAAGGTATCATTTCCAGAACAAAGGCGGATACTAAGACAAATTCAAGAAGAGTTCGTTCAACGCCAGCCGGTGGAGTGGCTGTTAATCGATATCGATTAACACACAGAAAAACTACCGTTCTATTTTATCGCAGGCTAGATGTCGGGTTATGTACCGAAAACCACTCAGTGAATTATGCATTATAAAGAACGTTCAGGTACCCCGCGCACTTTTAACGACCTGCCGCAGGATGTCCAGAGAGTATGCACGGCGTTGCGGGATGGACTAAAAGCGGTGCTGGGTAGCAATCTCTACGGAATTTATCTATACGGCGCTGTGGTCTTCCCCGAAATGAAGGATATCCACGACATCGACTTTCATGCTGTTGTGGAAAGACCGCTAACAGTGCGTGAGAGCGAAGAGATTCGGCGGTTACACAAAGAGCTTGCTGATGAGTACCCTGTAGTTGGTGACGACCTCGATGGTTGGTACATTATGCTGGATGATGCGCAGCAAGTATCACCACCCAGGCATCAAGTATATCCAGATTTATTCGATAACTCATGGGCGCTTCATCGGGCACACATAAAGGCTGGTTATCGCATCGTTCTCTGTGGTCCGGAACCCGAACAGGTCTTCCCCGTGCCAACATGGCCAGAGCTGACGGCTGCCCTTGAAGCTGAACGAAGATTTATCGAGACGCATCTCACTGAATACCCGGACTACTGTGTCTTAAACCTCTGCCGGTTGCTTTATAGCTACAGGACGAAAGATGTCGTCATTTCTAAATACACTGCGGCTAAGTGGGCGCTTGATAACTACACCACCTGGAGGCATCTTATTGAAGCAGCTCTTCGGTCGTATGCTAGAGAGGCGAGAGAAGAAGATAGGCGGTTGCTTGAAACGGAAACAGAGCGGTTCTATCAGTTTGTCTTTAACCTGACTGAAGAAATCGAGAAAGGGTAAGTATCCAATCGGCCTCCGGACCAGCTATCGAAAAACCGCTGGAAATTGCCCAATCTTCCTCCAGAAATCTCTTGGCGTCTGCCCCGTTTTTTGATATGATTAAGTTGGCTGATATAGGACGACTGATTAATGCACCGAGTCGAAGTCCGACTCAAAAGTCATCTGCCCGATGCCCGGGGGGCGGGCCTGGTAAAGGACATCCGGGACCTCGGTATAACAACAGTCTCAGATGTCCGTGTCATTGATATATACTGGCTGGATGCCGAACTTTCCTCTGATAACCTGGACCTGATATGCCGCCGTCTCCTGGCGGACCCGGTGATTCAGGACTACCGCTGTGATTCCGCAATTTCCGCCGATGCTGATTCTTCCTCTAATCGCAGCGTGGTCGAGGCAACCTATAATCCCGGTGTTATGGACCCGGTTGAAGGGACGGTGATGAAGGCGGTCCGCGACCTGGGGATTAATGACGTCCGGGCAGTCAAGACAGCGAAACGTTATCTCATCGAAGGCCAGCTCAATACTGAGCAACTGGAGAGTATCTGTGGAAAGCTGCTGGTGAATCCCATTGTTGAGCATATCGTTGGGCCGGACACGGTCCCGTTTTCTGAACATCCACAGTACCATTTCCGGTTAAACCACTACAACATCATTGATACGGATGGCTCCGGACTTGCAGAGGTACGTAAAGACTTCAGCTTTTCCGAGCCTGAATTACAGGCAATCATCGGCTATTTCCGTGAGCAGGGCAGAAACCCCACAGATATCGAGCTGGAAACACTGTTCCAGACCTGGTCGGAACACTGCGTCCACAAGACCTTCAAAGGTAAGCTTTCTTTGTCCGGAGTAGGCATTGATAACTTACTAGAGAGTTCTCTCGCCAAGATTGGCCAGGTAGTTCAATGGGAAGGACTCTGGGTAAAGATAGATAACTTGCTCAAAAGTACTATTATGAGGGCAACCCAAGAGCTGGCTAAACCCTGGTGCCTCTCTGTTTTCATGGATAATGCCGGTGTTATTGAATTTGATGAGAAATGGGCGCTCTGTTTTAAGGTGGAGACGCATAACCACCCGTCGGCGGTTGAGCCGTATGGTGGAGCGGCCACCGGAATCGGTGGGGTGGTGCGTGACCCGCTCGGTACCGGTCTTGGTTCCAAGCCGATACTCAATACGGACGTTTTCTGCTTTGCCCCGCCGGACTTCCCTCACGAAAAGCTTCCCAAGGGTGTGCTGCACCCCCGCCGCATCTTCAAGGGTGTCCGGGCCGGGGTGGCTGATTATGCCAACCGACTGGGCATACCCACCCTGAACGGGGCGATACTCTTCGACGAACGCTATCTGGCTAACCCCCTTGTCTACTGTGGGACGCTGGGGCTGATACCCGGCGAGCTTTCCCGGAGAGGCCAGCAGCGGGCGGGCGACCTGGTGGTGGTGTTTGGTGGCCGGACCGGGCGTGACGGGATACATGGGGTGACCTTTGCCTCGGAGCAGCTCACTGAGGAATCAAGCACGCTGTCTTTCACCTCTGTCCAGATTGGCAACCCGATAGTCGAGAAAAAGGTAATCGACGTTCTTCTCCAGGCTAGGGACCGCGGGCTGTACCGCCGCATAACCGACTGCGGCGGTGGCGGGCTTTCCTCGGCGGTCGGTGAGATGGCTGCCGATACCGGGGTACGGATTGACCTGGAGAAGGTGCCGCTGAAATACGCCGGGTTGACCTACTCCGAGATTTGGGTCTCTGAGTCCCAGGAGAGGATGCTCATCGCCGTTCCACCCGATTGTATTGATGAGCTGATGGCACTCTTTGACAGTGAAAATGTTGAGGCGGCTGTCATCGGTGAGTTCACCGGCGACCGGCATCTCCGGCTCTTCTATCACGGAGAGCTGGTGGGCGACCTGAGCATGGAGTTTCTCCACGAGGGGCTGCCCCAGATGAATATGGAGGCGGTCTGGCAGCCCCCACACCATGCCGAGCCTGATTTCGCTTCACCCGATGACCTCGGTAGAGACCTGATGGAGGTGCTCGGTACCTGGAACGTGTGCAGCAAAGAGTGGGTCATCCGCCAGTATGACCATGAGGTACAGGGGGGCAGTGTCCTCAAACCACTGGTTGGCGTAAATAGCGATGGCCCCGGTGACGCTGCCATCATTCGACCGGTGCTGGACTCTGACAGGGGAGTGATTGTCTCCAACGGCATCAACCCTAAATACAGCGATATTGACCCCTACTGGATGGCAGCCTCGGCCATTGATGAAGCCCTGCGGCAGATTATTGCCGTCGGGGGAGACCTGGATCGGGTTGCCCTGCTCGATAACTTCTGCTGGGGTGATACCCGCCGACCGGAGATGCTCGGTGCCCTGGTCCGGGCAGCCCAGGCGTGCCACGATATCGCTCTAGTCTACGGGACGCCTTTTATATCCGGAAAAGACAGCCTCAACAATGAGTTCGAGTATGAGGGTAATGTAATCGCCATCCCGCACACGTTGCTGATTTCGGCAATCGGTATCATGGCGGATGTCAACCGCGCTGTGTCGATGGACCTGAAACAGGCTGGCGACCTGATATATGTGGTCGGGGAGACCTGGAATGAGCTGGGTGGCTCTGCTTACCTGTCAACCCGTAACCTCGTTGGGAACGGTGTCCCCAGGGTGGATGCCCCTAGAGCTAAAATCCTGATGGATAATCTCAGTGCCGCCACCTGGAAGAACCTGGTGCGTGCCTGCCACGATTGTAGTGATGGTGGTCTCGGTGTGGCGATTGCCGAGATGGCCTTCGCCGGTGGGCTGGGAGTAGCTGTCCATCTGGAGCAGGTGCCGCTCGGTGAGCCGATTGACCGTGATGACTTCGTGCTGTTCTCCGAGTCAAACAGCCGCTTTCTTGTTGAGGTAGCCCCGGAGGACCGGGAGGAATTCGAGAAGACAATGGGCGATACCAGATGGGCTTTCGTCGGTGAGGTAACGGGTTCCGGAGTGCTGGAGGTCTACGGACAGGATGGCCGCCGGATTGTTAATGAGTCCCTCGCTGACTTGAAAGAGGCCTGGCAGAGTCCTCTTCGGTGGTGACAATGGGCGAACAGGATATTGAACTAACTGCATATTGCGGACTGTACTGCGGGGATTGCATCCGCTACAAAAGCAGAGCGGCTGACGTAGCTCAGGACATGCTGGCAGAATTAGAAAATACGGATTGGGGCAAATATGCTGAAATGTCTACTGATGAGGCCTTTAAGCATTACCAGTCATGCCAGGCTGTTTTGGGAGCAATCGTAAGGCGAAAGTGTAATGAGCCCTGTCGAGTAGGCGGCGGGTGTCCAACCTTCTCCTGCCGTATTATTGAGTGCTGCCATAAAAAGGGATTAGAGGGTTGCTGGGAATGCGGGGAGTTTGAAGAATGTTCGGAGTTTGATTTCTTAAAGCCGTTACACGGTGATGCCTCTTTACAAAATTTGAAAAAGATTAAAGAGTTAGGACTGAATGATTGGGTTCAGCAAAGATATAAATTCTATGTCTGGCAATAGTGGGTAGGGTTCTCGTAGGCGGTATATAAGATGAGCAAGGTCAGAGTACTGGTACTGCGTGCCCCGGGCACAAACTGTGATGTGGAGACGGTGTTTGCCTTCGAGCAGGCGGGGGCAGTAGCCACCCGTGTACACATCAACCAGCTCGTCCACGGTCACGAGCGTCTGTCCGACTATCAGATACTGGTGGTGCCCGGCGGCTTTACCTATGGCGATGATATCTCTGCGGGCAGGGTGCTCGCCAATGAGTTCAGAATGGTGCTTGGTGAGGATGTGCCACGCTTTATTGAGGGCGGTGGGCTGATTCTGGGTATCTGCAACGGCTTTCAGGTGCTGGTGAAGGCTGGCATTTTAGCGGTCAATGGTGGCTCGATACCACTGACATTAACGGACAACGATTCCGGCAGGTTCGAGTGCCGGTGGGTACACCTGGCGGCGAACAGCACAAGCCCCTGTGTCTTTACCAAGGGAATTGATCGCATGTCTCTTCCAGTGGCCCACGCCGAGGGCAAGGTGGTCGCTGATGGGACTGTGCCGGAGGTAAATATCGCCCTCCGCTACACTGATGAGCAGGGTAACTGCGGGGCTGGTTATCCGCACAACCCCAATGGCTCGGTGGAGGACATTGCCGGTATGTGCGATGACACCGGGCGTGTATTTGCCCTGATGCCTCATCCGGAGCGTTTCATCCGTGGCACCCAGCACCCCCTGTGGACGCGTCGTAGTATCGGGGAGCGTGGCGATGGCCTGCGTATATTCCAGAATGCCGTCAGGTGGGCTGAAAGTCTTTAAGTAGGCGTTATTCATTTAGTCCTGACGGGGGGTAAGCCGGGTGTCTTACGTGGTTATTTATTCCGCAGTGAAGCTCAGTACCTGGTCGCCGCTATAAAAAATCTCCAGCTTACCATCCTCAATTTGAAATCTTTCCGCTTGCCCCAGAGCAGATAGGTACTGCTCTTCCTGGTCCATTACCCCCTCCGGGTCCAGGCAGTACATCTCTGTTGAGCTAATCGAGTCGATGGTAATATTCTGTCCGTCAATTTCGTAGGAACCGGAGTATGAGTTGCAGCCCGCTGACCCATTTACCTCACCATGAGAGAACCAGGCTGTTACCTCTGTGTCTTCGAGAACTGCCTGGGGGCTGTCCGGGTCACCATAGGATTCCAGCACCCATCTGGTGCCTTCTGGGGTGATAAAGGCCTGCCGGAGCATGTCCCACTTTACGTCCATGATTGCCGAGACAACCTCCCCCTTATCGACGGTAATGACTGCCTCGTGATGCGTAATCACCTGGGCAAGCACCTCTCCCTCACGATTTCCATAGCCGGCATGGCGACTGTTAAACTCGAATGTAAACGCCCAGCAGAAGGGACACCTTAGTGTCATGGTATCGGTCAGTTCCAGGGTCTCCTCTATGCCGTCGTAGGCAAAGGTGGGGCTGTTCTTTACGAACTCCTCGGCGATGTCCCGGCTCCATTCCTCGGACATCTCCGCCAGCGGGCTGAGCTCGGTCACGGTGCCGTCTGGTTTCACCTCCCCCTTCCAGTGCCAGCCGCCATCAACGCTGGTTACGGTGGTGGTATAAATGACGCTCTCTGGAGCGACCACGGGAGCAGACACGGTGACCGTTAACCCGTCTGACGTGAACCGCGTGACTGATGACCCCACCAGTCCGCCGGGTGTGATATCTTCTTCCAGCCAACGGAGACCAGTGTCCGGGACATTTTCGGGGTATTGCTCCCGCAGGTATTCAAGGGCAGTGTCTCGTGCCCCGGCGGCGTCCTTTACTTTCGGCCCGGCTGGTTCGCCGCCTTTACACGCCCCGAGTACCAGAAGGAGCACCATCACTACCACCAGCGGGTACTTCGCCTTCAAGACGATACCCTCCTATGTGAGTACAGCTTGCGCTGTTGCTACTTTTTTCGACGACCAACCGCAGCCAGCGGTGCCACCGCCAGCCAGAGGGTAATGGTTATTAACATTGCTGTAGCATAGCTTATATCCGCCAATTCCACTTTCGGGGCAATCGCTCCCCAGAGTCCCCAGAGTATAAGCGAGCTGATAAAGAAACCGGGTATTGCTGCAAGTATCCTGAAATAACCCATCAATGTCCTTCCTCCTGATTGTATTATTCACCTGCCCATTTCTCAGCCTGGTCACCCACCACAGGTAGCTTGTATTTCTCACCTTGGTAAGCCTTGACCATCAAGATTACCCACAGTATGAACGCGATTGCTACTATAAGCCAGTTAAGGATGCGGTCAACGGGATATGGGAATAACCAGAAGAAAAAATAAACAATATTGATAATTCCGAAGACGATAATAGACTGTATCGCATGGAAACGGATAGACTTGTTATCCGGCTCAATCACGAGAAAGATGGTCCCGCTTATCCATCCCAGGACGTAACACAAGACCCCGGCAACATTCTCTTCAAGCCCGGTAGATGTTTTTACCATTTATTGGCAATATCCTTTCATTGGCACGGTCTTAACAGAATATATCAGGTTAATGTAAGTGTCAACCTGCTCTTTCAGGGGACTGTTTGGTTTTAGTTGCTACCGAGTGGAGAACAGTAGTAGTGTGTCATTGCGAGGGGGCTTTAGCCCCCGCGGCAATCTCATTTCTACACCTGATAAGATTGCTTCGTTTCACTCGCAATGACGAGACAACTGAATGCAGATAGAACCCTTTCAGGAGAATGAACCCATTGTGGCAAGCACTCGGTCAAGTTCCCGTTTGAGGTGTTCAGTGCTTGTGCCGGAGTCAATCCATGCCCAGGGCAGCTTATTGTTCGTATCCCATTGCTGGTGGGCGTAGAAATCGATATCCAGGCCGTTTTCCCTGGCGGCGCGACGCCAGCCGGATAGCGATGCTACTTCCGTGCTGGCCAGCGCCTCTGATAATCGGCTATCACCCCGGGCCAGGACTGCCTGTACCTGGGTCCAGGCGAGGCTCTCTGCCTTGATTTTTATTCCTTTTGGTTGTAGCTCGTTCTTCAGCAAAGCCAGGCGGTGTTCCAGGGCAGGTAGCGGTGCCATCGGCAGCCACTGGAACGGTGTCCCTGCTTTGGGAACAAAGGGGGAGATACTAAGGGTAATACGGCCACCCCCAGGTTGTTTATCGAGGATGCCCTTGCAGGTGAGGGTCAGCCGGACGATTCCCTCAATATCATCGTCGTTCTCCGAAGGCAGACCAATCATAAAGTAGAGCTTGAGCTGCCTGATGCCCTGCCCCACCACCATTGCCACGGCTTTAAGGATATCGTCCTCGGTGATGCCCTTGGCGATGAGCCTGCGGAGTCGTTCTGAACCGGCCTCAGGAGCGAGGGCAATTGTCCGGGCCCCTCCCCGGGCAAGCCCGGCCAGTACCACCGGAGAAAGTGGCTTTATCCGCATGGAGCTGACCGAGAGTTCCGCCCCCATCTGCCGGAGTCGCTTGACCAGTTCCTCAATCTGGGGGTGGTCGGTGACGGCCGGGCCTACCAGTCCGAGGCGCTTTCGGTAGTGAAGGCCCTTCTCTGCCTCAGCGAGTAGCCCGTCCACTGAGCGATACCTTGCCGGACGAAAGGCATTGCTTACCAGGCAGAAACGACAGCCCCACCTGCAGCCCCGCTCCACCTCGATTAAGTAGAGATTGCCCAGTTCGGTATCGGGGGTGAGCACCGTTGAGGTCACCGGGAAATCATCGAGATTGGCTACCCGCTGCCGGACCACCGCAGTACCGTTATGGTGTTGCGGGACATAAACACCCGGTAGCTTTGCCAGAGCTTTGAGTAACTCCTGCCTGTTACCAACGATACCCTCTGACAGCACCGGCAGCATCGGAGGCAGTATTGCCTCGGCCTCCCCGATACAGAGACAGTCGAAGAACGGCGCCAGGGGCATCGGATTGGCGGTAATGCAGGGGCCACCGGCAATAATAAGAGGTTGGCGTTCGTCACGCTCGGTGGTATACAGGGGAATACCGCTGGCCCTCAGAATGTTTATCACGTTGAAGTAGTCAAGCTCATAGGTGACGGAGAAGGCGAGCACGGCGAAGTCCGTCAGGGGCCGCCCCGATTCCAGCCCGACGGGTGGCGTATTCTGGCCTTTCTCCCAGAAGGCCCGCTCGCAGACAATGTCGCCGTAGTTATTGAGCAGGCGGTAAATAGCGTGGATACCCAGGTTGGACATGCCCAGGTAGTAGGAGTTCGGGTAAATCAAAGCAACCGGCAGCCGCCCTCCCCAGTCCTTGATAATAGTGCACTGTTCGCGGGAGAGGATTTGTTTGTGGTCTTTGAATCTATTTCGGGGCATTTACCCTACTTGATTTTTCTCTATTTTATAGACAAGGCAATAACAAAGATGATCAGCGAGATTGATGTCAGAACCAAGCCTATCTTCTTGGACATGGCACTGGTGAAGAGAGCGAAACCGAGAACAATACAGCTTGAAGCCAGCAGTCCTTCGCAGCTTTCTGTTGCTAGGAGTATGCCGATGGCAATTGCCAGTATTCCATTCAATATCAGGAGATTCTCTGCCCTTCTTAAGGGATTAAGCATATTCCCCTCCGAATTCTCGGCTGTTATGAAATGGCGTTCCTACCCCCGGAAAATCCTCACCCGGCGGTTGGGGTCTTTGCCGGTGCTCTGGGAGGAGAGGGCATTCCGCTCGGCAATCAGGTGTTGCAGGCGGCGTATGTAGGCGCTCTGCGGACTTAGCTCCACGGTCTCCTCGCCGCCCAGTACCTTTTCCACGGCCTCCCTGGCTTCACCCAGGGCCTGCTCGAAGGAACTGACCTTTTGTGGGACCTCGGTGGGATAGAGTGTATTGAGTAGCTGCCGGATTTGCGTCGGGGTATTGCCCCTCAGGACAAAGATGGGTACGTTGGTGGCCTCGGCTTCCTTGACCTTCTTCGGTTTCTGGCGGTAGTACTTCTTGGAGGTGACCAGCAGGCTGGCGTCCTCCAGCTTGTCTACCAGGTCCAGGCTTAGCTGCATCTCATCGGCCACCTGCTCCATTCGTCCCCGGTTGACACCGAAGAGGAAGAGTCGTGGCTGGCCGTCTTTTCTGGCTAGCTGCCTCTGCACCGGCGTCCTTCGCTCGGTTACTGCCGGTACTACCTTTTCGATGTGCACCTCTCCATTCTCATCCGGCCAGCGCGTCTCGGTGGCGGGCAGCTGGCCGCGCAGGATGGCATCAACTGCCTCACCGACATCGGGGTGAATGGCCACCCGGTCCCAGTCCTGGATTTCCACCAGGATATCAAAGGTCGGTGCCGACATTCGTTCCAGTATCGATTTCTGGGTGCCCCGCCGTCTCGCCTCCTCATCGCCCAGGGTGACCGACTGTATCCCCCCGATGAGGTCGGACAGGGTGGGGTTCATCATCAAGTTCTCCAGGGTGTTGCCGTGGGCAGTGGCGACCAGTTGCACGCCGCGTTCGGCGATAGTTCGGGCGGCCTGGGCCTCAAGGGCAGTGCCTATCTCGTCAATAACGATTACCTCCGGCATATGGTTCTCCACGGCCTCAATCATAACGGCGTGCTGCATATCGGGGGTGGTCACCTGCATCCGCCGGGCGTGGCCAATAGCGGGGTGGGGAATATCACCGTCGCCGGCAATCTCATTGGAAGTATCGACGATGATAACGCGCTTGTCGAACTCGTCGGCGAGTACCCGGGCGGTCTCACGGAGCATGGTAGTCTTGCCTACTCCGGGACGACCGAGTAGAAGGATGCTCTTCCCCGACTGGACGAGGTCTTCGATGATGTTGATTGTGCCATAGACGGCCCGACCAACACGGCAGGTCAGGCCGACAATCCGCCCCTTGCGATTGCGGATGGCCGATATCCGGTGCAGCGTCCGCTCGATGCCTGACCGGTTGTCACCCCCGAAGCTGCTGATGCGCGAGGTGACGTACTCGATATCCTCATCGGTGACCTCCTGGGGGTCCAGGATGACCTCTCGTTGAACAAAGCGGGCTTCAGGCGTGCGTCCCAGGTCGAGGACTACCTCGAGGAGCTCCCGGCGGTCTTTGAGCTTCAGAAGTTTTCGTTTAATGTTGGGTGGGAGGACATCGAGCAGGGCATCCAGGTCGTCGGTAATTACCTTTTCCAAGAATTGCTTCCCCTTGGGAGAAGTCTGAGCACTCTTTTATCAGGTGACTTCTCCAGATTTTAGTTCCTCCATTTTAAACAATGAAAGTAATTCCAGCCCTTCCTTTTTAAGGTTGTCTCTGCATTTTTCATCACGCTCAATGACACATATCACATGTTCAACCTGGGCACCGAATTGTTTTAAGTCATTTGCGCTCAAGACTATCTGTCCGCCTGTCGTTACCACGTCTTCAATAATGCAGACCCTCTTGCCATTTATATCCATTCCTTCAGCAAGTTTACAAGTACCGTATTCCTTTGCCTTCTTTCTGACAAATACCACAGGTATATTATTCTGGATTGACATGGTTGTCGCAATAGGTATGCCACCCATTTCGAGGCCTGCCAGGACCTCTGTCCCTTCCGGTATGAGTTTAGACATGTGGTCGGCAATTTCCATTAGTAACTCCGGTGTAGATTCAAATAGATATTTATCAAAATACTCATTCGATGTCTGTCCTGAGCGTAGTACAAAATTACCTGTTAAATGAGAGATGCTGTATATCTTTCGGGCCAGTTCACTCCTGTCCATATTGCTCATTCCTCGTTGATAACACTCAGGAAATACTGATGGAACCGCAGGTCGTCAGTCAGTTCGGGGTGAAAGGCACAGGCCAGCAACTTTCCTTGGCGGGCGGCCACAATTGTACCGTTGTCGAGTCGTGCCAGCACCTCGACCTCGTCGGTTACCTGTTCAATCAGAGGGGCGCGTATAAAAACGCCGGGAAACGGCTTCTCTCCGAGCACCGGAATCTTGAGGTCGGTCTCGAAGCTCTCCCTTTGCCGACCGAAGGCATTGCGCCGGACGGTTATGCCCATCACGGCCACCGGCTCGACGCCATCATCGGAGACTTTGCGGGCAAGCAGTATCATCCCGGCGCAGGTCCCGAGTATCGACAGGCCGTTTTCAGCCAGCCGTGAAATCTCAGCCCGCAGGTTGTAGCTCAGCATCAGACTGGTGATGGTGGTGCTCTCACCACCGGGAATTATTAGCCCGTCCAGTCCCACCAGCTGGCGGGGTAAACGGACGGGCACGGTCTCTACTTCCAGTCGATGCAGTACGGCAATATGCTCGGCAAAGGCTCCCTGCAAAGCAAGGACACCTATTTTCATCCTGTCACCACCCCCTGGGTGCCAGCAGTTCCTCCGGTTTAATCTGCTTGATGTCCAGGCCGGGCATGGCCTCTCCCAGGTTCTTGGAGACCTCGGCGATTATCTGCGGGTCCTGGTAGTGGGTGGTTGCCTTGACAATCGCCTCGGCCCTGACCTTGGGATTGCTCGATTTGAAGATACCGGAGCCGACAAAGACCCCGTCGGCACCGAGCTGCATCATCAGGGCAGCATCGGCCGGGGTGGCCACGCCTCCGGCAGCAAAATTCACCACCGGTAGCTTGCCGGTGTCATACACCTCTTTGACCAGTTCAAAAGGAGCTCCCAGCTCTTTGGCTTCGGCCATCAGCTCGTCCTCGGGCATATTAACCAGCTTGCGGATTTCGTCCATGACCGTTCGCATGTGGCGAACCGCCTCGACGATATTGCCGGTACCGGCCTCACCCTTGGTGCGAATCATGGCGGCCCCTTCACCGATGCGCCGAAGTGCCTCCCCGAGGTCACGACAACCGCAGACGAAGGGTACCTTGAAATCATGCTTCCAGACATGATGAGACTCGTCAGCTGGTGTCAGCACCTCCGATTCGTCGATATAGTCGACGCCGAGGGCTTCGAGTGCCTGGGCCTCAACAAAATGACCGATGCGGCACTTGGCCATAACTGGGATAGAAACGGCTTTCATAATTGCTTCGATAACTGTCGGGTCGGCCATCCTGGCAACACCACCGGCGGCCCGGATGTCAGCCGGCACTCTCTCCAGCGCCATCACGGCGCAGGCACCGGCACCCTCGGCAATCTTGGCGTGCTCCGGAGTGACCACGTCCATGATTACCCCGCCCTTTAGCATCTGTGCCAGGCCAGTTTTTACCTTCCATGTCCCGGTTTCCATGATGTGCCTCCTCGGTCCTGTGGCTTGTTAGTTGTACAGAAATATTCTACAACTGTTAGTTATGTTTATCAACATATCTTCCATCCTCACCCCCTGTGTCCCCCTGTGAAATCCATCTCCCTGTCCCCCTTCCTTTACCAAAGGAAGGGGGAAGAAAAGAGAAAGAGGGTTAAGCCCCTCTCAGACTGCTGAATCCCCCCTGGCTGCGGTGACACTATATGTTCAGGAGGTTCCTAGATAGGTGAAGCCGCCTAGTTATTCTTCCGTCTTTGTATCGCTACTTTCTGCTTCATCTTCTAATGGTGGGAAGTAAACGTCATATGTCTTTTTACCTTTTAAGTCATCTCTTGTAAAGTTCGCTGTGAAAAGTGCATTTCCATCCATGTCTTTGGCTGTGATATTGTATGTTGGTTGAATTCTCTCTATCTCCCAGACCACTTCTCCTCCGGGAAGGGCGTTACCTATGAAAACTTCACTATCAATGAATATCTGCAGTGTCTCATCCGTCTGATTATGTATCCTGATATCTATCAAAGGTTCGCAAGCCATAAAGACAGAAGAAATGGCCACCAAGAAAATCAACAGTAACCCTATTCTCACCCTATGACCAAATGGTTTCATGAGGGTCATCACCTCCAAACATTCCTTCAGTGCTGACTATTCAAGTCACCTTACTAGTGCGCGAAATGAGTATCTGCATAATTATTTAGGCTCTTGTCTTACCTTATCGGCTTTTTCTTTGGAATGCCGGGGCGGCGTGGGTACTGCTCTGGCGTGGCTGATATTTTGTCAATCACCACCAGCTGGCGCAGGTCGGGGAACTCCGGCAGTTCAACCGCTCTTACCTCGCGCAGGTCCCCCCCGCAGGTATCAATTGCCCCGGATGCCTTTTTCAATTCCTCCTCGATGTCCCCTTTCTTGTGAAGGACCACGCTACCATCGATAGCACAGAAAGGCAGGGTCAGTTCTGCCAGTGTCGGTAGCGAGGCTACCGCCCGGGACAGCACAAGGTTAAATCCCTCCCGATATTGCACGTTGTGGGCTAACTCCTCCGCCCGTCCGACCACGATTTCCACATCTTCGAGCCTGAGTCGGCCTTGCAGGTGGCGTAGAAAAGTGGCTTTTTTAGCAGTGGCTTCGAGCAGTACCAGTCGTATCTGCGGACAGGTAATCTTGAGTGGTATTCCCGGTAAGCCGCCACCAGTGCCAACATCAATGACCTTTGGCCCGGGTTCACCTGCTGTCGTTTGCCAGGCCAGGACTACCGTCAGGGAGTCGAGGAAGTGGTTGATTTGGACATCCTCGTAGCCGGTAATGGCGGTCAGGTTGATTCGCTTGTTCCAGTCTATTAGCTCGTGGTAGTAGATGTCGAACTGCTGCAACTGCTCCGGGCTGAGCTGTAGTCCGAGTCTGCTTGCACCTGAACTAAGAGTTTCCATGCCAGGCATCTACATCGGCTCCGGCACTCCGAAGTAGGTGAGTCTCCCGTACAGCTCCGGTCGCCGGTCGCCGATGAAATCTAGCTCGAACTCGCCCGGCTTGATAATGACGCGCTTCTGTCTTGCCTCAGCCAGGCTGACCTCGGCATAGAGGATTTCCTCTTTATCCCGGCTGCCCTCGGCGAGGGTGTCTCCCGATGGACCGGCAATCTTGCTCATGCCGAGGAACGTGGAACCGCGCTCGGTACCGACACGGTCGGCGGCGACCACGAATACCCTGTTTTCAAAGGCACGGGTGTTGATTACGTATTGTGGAATGAAACCACGACCGCTTGGCCAGTTGGTTGGCAATGCCAGAATATCCGCCCCCTGCAGGGTCATGACCCGCGCTGTCTCAGGGAAGTTGCAGTCGTAGCAGATGTGCATGCCGATGTTGCCAATTGGTGTCCTGTACACCTGAAAGGGCTTGTCGCCGTGGTCAAGAAAGCGGTCGACCCCGAGGAAGGGGAGGTGAGTCTTGCGGTATTCCCCCACCAGCCCTTGCGGCCCCACCAGGACGGCAACGTTGAAACACCGATCACCATCCACCTCCAGCATACCGATGACCACGTGGACACTGAGTTCCAGGCACAGGGCTGCCAACCTTTCGGTGGCCGGGCCGGGAACAGTCTCCGCGTAAGGCAGCGCCTCTTTCCGGCTGTTGAACATGTAGCCGCTCAGGGCACACTCCGGGAACACGATAAGCTCGGCACCTTCCCCGGCGGCGGTCCTTGTCATGAGGAGAATCTTCTCTAGGTTTTCGTCTTTTTTCTTGAGCTTGGGCTCCGTCTGAACAGCGGCAGTCTTTATCCTGTCTTTCATTGCTACACCCCCGGTATCTGGTAATGGATACTCTAGATAGGCGGGGTAGTTTTGTCAAGCAACGGGGGCAAGCCCTTGACACTTAATATGGGGAAAGTCTAGTATGGCAACACGGATTACACGAGGAGGAGAGCCATGGCATACAAGGAGATAATATATACGGTGGAAGAATACATTGCCACGATTACACTTAATCGTCCCGAAAGCCTGAACGCCTTTACCGACACCCTGCTCACCGAGTGGGTGGACGCCATCGAGACTGCCAAGACCGACCCCAAGGTCAGGGTGCTGGTAGTGACCGGAGCGGGGCGTGGCTTCTGCTCTGGCATGGATGTTAAAGCCGCCGCCGGTGGTGGCAGGCAGGCACAGCCGCTCTATGCCAGGAGGAATTACATGCGCCTCGGCGTGCACCGGGTGCCCCGTGCCCTGGAGAGCCTGGACAAGCCCTACATTGTCGCTATTAATGGCCCCGCCGCCGGCGCGGGTATGGACATGGCCAGCATGGCTGACATAAGGATAATGTCGGATAAGGCCCGAGTGGGCATGAACTACGTTAGGATGGGACTCCTCCCCGGAGATGCCGGTTGCTATTTCCTGCCAAGGATTGTCGGTATTGCTAAAGCCCTGGAGCTTATCTGGTCGGGCAGGATGATTGATGCTGAGGAGGCACTCAGTATTGGCTATGTGACTAAAGTGGTACCTCACGAAGAGTTGATGCCTGCCACAAAGGAGTTTTGCCAGCAATTTACCCAGGCCCCAGTAGCCACCCAGTTCGCCAAGAAACTCCTCTGGCGCGGTCTTGACATGTACCGGAACCTCAACCTGGAGATGGCGGAGATGGCGATGCTGATTAACTCCACCACCCCGGATACCCAGGAAGGCCCGCGTGCCTGGGTGGAGAAACGGGAGCCGCAGTGGAGCGGGGAGTAGGCCAGGGCATTAGAGAGGTAGTTTAAAGTTATAAATGAATTGGATTGCAAGCGGCTGGGATAAAGAGTGGGATTATCCCACTTGACAAGTTATCCCACTGTTGATATAATGCGTATGTGGGTGGGTATTATGGCGACTATAATTAAAGATTCAAATTTAAAAAGAATGCCTGGGAGTGTAAAGCCAGATTCCAAAAGGAGAGTAGTTTTGCCTGATTCTTTGGTTGGAGAAGACATTATCTTCCACATATATAGCAACAGTGTAGGGCAAATCGTATTAGACCCACAAGTGACTATACCTGCCTCTGAATTATGGTTATTTGAAAACAAGGAAGCCTTAACTGCGGTAGACAAGGGTATGGCCGAATCAATAAGGGGGCAAGTAATTAAGCGGGGCTCATTTGCCAAATATGTAAAAAAAGATGCGGCGTGAGTTACGTTTTTCCCCTACTGCAGATGAACAACTTAGTAGAATAGAGAATACCCCTTCATTAAAGGGCGTACTCAAGCAGGTCAGAAAAACGCTAGGATATCTAGAAACAAACCTTCGGGCTAAGTCTCTACAAACCCATGAGTTTGAGTCACTAAGTAGACGTTATGGGGAAAAGGTTTTTGAGGCTTATGTTCAACAAAAGACACCGGGAGCTTATAGAGTGTTCTGGCGTTATGGCCCAGATGAAATAAATGAAAGTGGCAAGCGCGTGCCCATTATCACTATCGTTGCTATAACCCCCCATCCATAGTTGTTACTTATATGTTTCCCCTTGCATTTCCACTATCTCTGTGCTAGATTATTAGGGTAAAACATATAAAGAAGACCGCTAGGGGTGCTAACAGGCTGAGAGGCTGATGCCAACCCTGGGAACCTGATCTCGGTAATGCGAGCGGAGGGAAGCGGTGATAGTCATCACCAAGGGCCTGTTAGTATTAACCATTGCCCTTGGTTTTCTTTTTTGGAGGCGATGATGACGCAACTGGAGCTGGCTCGAAAGGGTATTATCCTGCCGCAGATGCAGGCAGTGGCGGAGCAGGAGGGGGTCGAGGCGGAGTTTGTCCGCCAGGGCGTCGTCAATGGCACGCTTGTTGTCCCAGCCAATGCCGCTCATAAAGGCCTGGTACCCTGCGGCATCGGGCAGGGCCTCAAGACCAAGGTAAACGCTAATATCGGGACATCCTCCGACTTTGGTGATGTTGATACCGAGCTGGCCAAGCTGCAGGCGGCGGTTGAAAGTGGTGCCGATACGGTCATGGACCTGTCGACCGGCGGTGATATCTCGTCAATTCGCCGTGAAATCATCGCCAGTAGCACGGTGCCGGTGGGTACTGTCCCTGTCTATCAGGCGGGGATTAAAGCCATCAAGGAGCATGGGGCGATAGTGGAAATGACGGTCGATGACCTGTTCAGCTCGATTGAGGAGCACTGCCGTGATGGAGTCGATTTCATCACGGTACACTGCGGCCTGACAAGGTCGGCCCTTGATTGCCTCAAACAGCAGAAGCGGGTGGCCGACGTGGTGTCGCGTGGTGGTGCTTTTATGATTGGCTGGATGCTCCACAACGATTGTGAGAACCCGCTTTACGAGTACTATGACCGCCTCCTGGCACTGGCCAGGGATTTCGACGTAACCCTCAGCCTCGGTGATGGTATGAGACCCGGCTGCATTGCCGACGCCACCGACCATGCCCAGGTGGAGGAGCTGCTGGTTATCGGTGAACTGGTAGAGCGGGCGTGGCAGGCTGGCGTCCAGGTAATGGTCGAGGGTCCCGGTCACGTGCCTTTGAATCAGATTGAGGCCAACGTAAAACTGGAGAAGTCCATCTGCAAAGGGGCACCCTTCTATGTGCTAGGCCCTCTGGTGACAGACGTTGCCGCCGGTTATGACCATATCACGGCTGCCATCGGCGGGGCTGTCGCTGCCGCCGCCGGTGCTGATTTCTTATGCTATGTCACGCCAGCAGAACACCTCTCTATCCCCGACCCAGATGATGTGCGGGAGGGGGTGATTGCCTCCCGTATCGCCGCCCATGCCGCCGACATCGCCAAGGGTGTCAAAGGTGCGGCACAGTGGGACCTTGAGATGTCCCTGGCCCGAAAGCGACTTGATTGGGAGCAGCAGGAGAAGCTCTCGCTGAGACCGGACCTGTCGCGGAGGGTCCACCAAAAGCATCACACCACCAGTGATGCGTGCAGCATGTGTGGCAACTACTGTGCTATGCGGCTTGTGGAGGACTACCTCGGTATCTCGGCGGGCCGGTGTTGACCTGGGCGGAGTAAAAGCCTTTCTTGTCGCTCATTTCTGGCTGCCAGCATGACGTATCATGCACGTTTCACCTGAGGCTATAAATCATGGTAAGATAGGCATGGTTCCCTCATCGGAGAGTGACTTTGCATGATGTTGTCGTAGTTGGCGGTGGGCCGGCGGGAAGTCACGTTGCCGCCAGACTGGTTAGACTCGGGTACGATGTTGTCGTATTAGAGCGTAAGCGATACCTGTCGGAACCTGTCTGCTGTACCGGTATTATTGGCCGTGAATGCACCACTGCATTTGCCATCGACGAAGACCTCATCTTCCGGTGGGCGAATGGTGCCAGGCTCTTTTCTCCCTCGGGTGAAGTAATCAGACTGTGGCGACCGGAGCCTCAAGCAGCCATTGTCGACCGTGTGAATCTAAACATATCTCTGGCCAGCCGTGCCCAGGGCAGGGG
>CAZTBG010000006.1:34972-46952 GCA_964611805.1 uncultured Dehalococcoidales bacterium
GATGGGCAAATAGAGAAGATATTTGACATAATGCAGTCCAGTGGTATCATTGAGGACCTGCTCAAAGCCGATGACCTGTCCTTTGACTGGCACGGTGGTGTGGTGTCACGGGTGTTTAATTACAAAGTCTTCCTGAGGACGATTGCCGCAATGAATCTCCCTACCAGCCTGATGAAACGGCTCACCGGTTGGGGTAGGGGTGGAGTGTAACATAGTCTTAAAGCAGGAGGCATTTCGGAGTGACCAGCGGTAGCGAAATAAGCCTGGGTGAAGCTGCCAGGCGTTTTCTTGCTAATTTGCCGGCTGAAGCGAGGAGCGGCAGCCAGCAGGAGATATATCGGTTCGTTCGCTGGTTCGGCTGGGAGCAGACATTTGCCGGACTGGTTCCGGCCGGGGTGGCGAACTATGCTGAGCAGCTATCACAATCGGATGCTGACTACTCACAGAAGCTTGAATCAATTCGCGCCTTTCTTAGCTATGCCAGGAAACAGGGTTGGAGCAAAATCAACCTGGCCACCCATCTTAAAACTCGAAAGGCGAAGAACAAATCAACAGTATCGCAACAAAGCAGGCATCGCCCGGTGTCATTGACCCGGCAGGGGTATGATGAGCTAAAGGCCGAACTGGCAGTCCTGCAGGGAAAGCGTCTTCAGTTGATAGAGGACATCCGCCGGGCAGCAGCGGACAAGGACTTCCGTGAAAACGCCCCTCTGGACGCTGCCAGAGAACAGCGCGGACACGTTGAGGGGAGGATTATGGAACTTGAGGCAATCCTCGGTTCGGCCTTCATCCTTGACGATGCTCGGGAGACGACCCCCGCTGCCTCTCTTGGTGATGAAATTGTATTGCAGGACTTGGCCTCCGGTGAGGAGGTGCATTATACCCTGGTCAGTCCCACCGAGGTAGATGTTACCAGTGGTAAGATTTCCGGTGCCTCACCAATCGGTAGAGCCATTGTCGGTAAGGTCCAGGGGGATGTGGTGGAAGTAACTGTGCCCGCCGGTAAGCTACGTTATAAGATTTTACGGATTGGTGGCTGAGCGGGGTTCCTCCGTTTTATGGGGTTACGGCTTCAGCGCCGGATAAACTTCCTCGCGATGCGAACAAGCAGATATATGGCACTCCCGATAAACGACTGGCGGAGCGCGATGGCATTATAGCGACACACTTCCTGGCAGCACATGCACTGGATACATTTGGCCTTATTTATAATGGCTGTTTTGTTGACGATTGTAGCGGCTCCGGTCGGGCATACCTTGGCACACTCCTCGCAGGCAGTGCAGCGGCTTTCTATCACCCTCGGTCGTACAAGCGTCTGGCGCATGACAAGGCGTAAGATGCGACTGGGCAAAGGTCCTGACATTTTTGCCATGAAAAAACGGGTCGAAGCAGCTGGCGGTTGGAAATCATCAACGGTGACACTTTCCAGGCTCTCGCCGGTAACCTCGATTGCTTCCAGACGACCTACCCCCAGCCCTCTCTCGTTACAGAAACGAATCGCATCAATATCTTCTGGATTCAACCCGATAATACTGGCGGCTACTGTGTCCAGGGCTACTGCGTCCTGGCTGGCAAGGATAATATTTGTCTGCCTTAGATTGCCGTTCGCTGGTCCCTCGCCTTCCATGGAAATGATACCGTCCATTATTGTCAGCTGTGGCCTGACTACTGAAAATACGTCGGTCAGCATCAGGCTGAAGTCCTCAGGCTGGACAAACGTGCTGTGGTACTGCCGGCGGAGACTGGCAGGAATGGTGCCGTACATATTCTTGATGCCACCGGTGAAGATGGTGAGGGAGTGTGTCTTCAGCTTGGGTAGGTTGATGATGACGTCGGCTTCCAATGCAATCCGGGAGACATAGACCGAGTCGATGAGGCGTCCTTTACCTCCTGTGGCGACGAAGCCGCCCTCGCGGAGGTTGGTAAGCCGGACGCCGGCCCGCTGGCACATCTGCCGGAAGCCAGAGATAGCGAACCTATCGCCGGGGCCTGACTCAATGTCATCGCCGACGGTGATATCGGCCCCGGCCTCTTTCAGTAGCTCGATAACGGCCTCGGTGAATATTGGATGGGTGACTATCCCCCTCTCCGGAGGAGATGCCGGTGGTAGGTGATTTATCTTCACGAAGACACGGTTGCCCGGCTTTATTACTTTTTCCAGCCCCCCTATCAGCTCAACGCACCTTCGCACAGCGGCAAGGATTTCATTAAGGTCGTATCTGCTGGCGCGGACGATTGATACCCGGGCCTGCGCTGACTTGGCTTGTCCTGGGGTGTTGGGTCCCTTTCTAAGATTCACAGTCTGAACAGTCTACCTTGGGTTGACATAAAGGCATTATATCCACTTTTGCTCTTTGTTCATGGGAAAAACAAGGGCAGTTCACACTCGATCTAAATTATTGTCGGGGTGGGCAGCGTGTAACGGCGAGCCAATCGTAACATAGGCCGAACATTATCGGGGTGCAAGACGTAGCAGGCCAGGAAGCAGCGCACTAATCCCACACCCGTAACAAATTGTCACCTAACCAAATATGACCGTTGATATATCTATTTCTTTGTTAGCCGCCAGCTATTAATAGCAATGCCACTCGTTCTGTAGTTTGCCCTGTTCTCCAGCTAGCCGCTCACCACAATGCTATCGAGAACAACTTCACCATCGACCTCTACCGGCAGGTCCTCATCACCGCCTGGAACGTATGTGAATTGATCATCATTCGGGTTATCGTAGTGGAGTATGGCAAATAAAGTGTCTCCTTCGTCAAGGGTGGCTGGCATCGTTATGGTGATGCTGAATGGGCCAGCATATGGAATCTCGTAAACCTTAATCGTTGCGCTGGTGTCTGGCTCTCCCTCGGGTGTAGCCGGGCACAGTACCAGCAACAAGCCGGCCTGATATGTGAGTCCCTTAATGGTGATGGTGTTAGTACTAACATTTTGTGTCATCTCGACGTAAGGTGGGGCACCGGGTATCGTGAAGGAGGCCTCCACTACCGCGCCATTAACCTCCACTGGCGGGTCGGCATTAGTGAATTTCCCGTCTGCCGGGTCATCGTAGTAGAGCACGGCAACAATGGTGAGTTCTTCACTGGTGGGTTCTGGCGTGTTCATCTCGATATCGGTGTACTTACCGGCATCTTTGATTTGTGTTTTCTTAAGCACAGTGCTGGTGTCCGCTTCTCCCTGGGCTGTGGCCGGATGAAGCACTAGCCAACCAGGCTTGTCTATGGTGAAGTTGAAGGTAATGGTACCTTCTTCTATATCCTGGCCTTCTATTTCAATCATTGGAGTGGATGTTCCTTGCCGACAAGCGGACAGAGTTAACAAGCAGGCCGCGATGAGTACTACTGAAATAAATCTAATCATTAATTCCTCCTTGCTTTCCAGTCACCACCCATGTAAACTCAGGCCGAATCTCGGTCTGTTTAGCCATGACTGTTATCATACTTATTGTCTTGCGTTAGGCAACTCGGTACACCTACTATTCAATATCTCGAACAGTTAAACCGAGCATCTTTTAGTAGTCTGTTTATTCTAGCGTAATGTTGAGATATAAGCAACATTTCATCTCTACCCCCAAACCCATCCAAAATCCTGTCTCAATATAAGACAATGTGGCGAGTGTACATAATTCAATAATCCTCTTCTATTTTATCACCTAATGGGATGGCTATTGCAATAATGATTTTATAGTACTTTAGTATGCAAGGCTTTGAGATAACACTATTATTTGCAGCCAGGGATGGTATCTGGAAGCGAGATAGCCAACGATAGAACAATCAGCGTGTGTTGGAGCCTTGGGGTAAATCGAATTCATATAATTGTTTCGAGGCGTTTGCTGTCAAGAATGGGCCTGCAATCAGCTCTCGCAGCCGTTCTGGCTCGCTGCTCCTCAGTATGGCTTCTTCCTGAGCAACTATGCCCCTTTTTACCAGATTAGCCAGTGCCTGGTCAAGAGTCTGCATACCCTCTTTGTTGCCAAGCTGGATGACGGTACCCAGCTCATGGACTTTTTCTGAGCGGATGAGGTTTCTGACTGCCGGTGTGCCAAGCATAATTTCAACTGCGGCTATCCGGCCTCCCTTGATACGTGGTAACAGTGTCTGTGACAGTACTGCCTCTATTACCTGGGACAACTGCAGCCTGACCTGTCGCTGTTGGTTGGGTGGGAATACATCAATGATACGGTCAATGGTCTGGGCGGCGTCACTGGTGTGCACGGTGCCAAGCACCAGGTGACCTGTCTCGGCAGCTGTGAGAGCCGTGGTAATTGTGCCTAGCTCACGCATCTCGCCAATTACAACAACATCCGGGTCATGGCGGAGGGCTTGCACCAGAGCGGTGTTAAATGACCTGGTATCATCCCCGAGGTCTCGCTGCACGATGATGCACTTGTGGTCGGTATGGAGGAATTCAATTGGGTCCTCTATCATGATGACGTGACGCCGGTCATTCTCATTAAGGTGTTTTATCATCGCGGCCAGGGTAGTGGACTTGCCGCTACCTGTGTGTCCTGTTACTAAGATAAGGCCCCTTGGTCTGCGAATGAGCGTCTTTAGAACTTGAGGCAGTTCCATTTCGTCAATGGACGGGATTCCAAACGGAATGAACCGGAAAGCCAGGCTCATCGTGCCTCTCTGCTGCAGTACGTTGACCCGAAATCGCCCCACGCCGGGGATGCCGTGAGCAAAATCCAACTCCAGGTCTCTAATGAAGGTGTTCCTCTGTTCTTTCGTGGTGACCTGTTCAAACATGGCTTCAGTGTCTTCTGCTGTGAGTTGCGGTAGGTCATCTTGGGGCATGAGTTCTCCATCAATGCGGAGTACGGGCGGGCTGCCCACTTTTAGGTGTAGGTCTGATGCACGTTTATCTATGGTCAGTCTGAGAAGCTGTTCGATGTTCACAGTAGAACTCTCTACTTTACGTTTGCCACATCCGATGCCCGTTCTGGTGCATTTGCGTTCGCATGTCTGGTGCTTAGAAAGGCGTGAATCACCTTGGGGTCAAACTGGGTGCCTGTTCCTTGTCGTATTTGCTCTATTGCTTCCTCGGCAGATAAGGCACTGCGGTAGGGTCGTGGAGATGTCATGGCATCATAGCTGTCGGCGATGGCTAAGATGCGTGCATCCAGCGGGATGTTATCCCCCTTGAGACCGGCGGGGTAACCGGTACCGTCGTACCGCTCGTGGTGGTACTGCACGGCAGCCAGGCAGTCTTTCAGGCAATCAACATTTTGCAGGATGGCCACTCCCAGATTCGGGTGGGCATGTATCAGTTCCCACTCCTCGGCAACCAGGGGCTCACGCTTCATGAGTAATTGGTCAGAGATGCCAACCTTACCAATGTCATGAAGCAATGCTGCGGTACGAATTCTCTCGACCCCTTCTGGGGGATAGCCAAGAGTTGTAGCGATATCTGCGGCGTACTGGCTGACATTCTTGGAATGATTACGGGCGTGATATTCTCGAGCGTCAACAGTAGCGGCTAGAGCGTAAATGGTATTTAGAATCGTATCACTCTTCGGGTCGTTCGTGGTCATTGCTTCTGCCATGTCTGCAGGTAGTGCTTCGCAGGCCAGACATACTTTATTCCTCCCGTTCTGCTTGGCCCAGTATAGCGCCGCATCAGCGGCTCTGGTGATCTCATCTTGTGTTACGCCATCAGTTGGCCAGGAAGCTATGCCGAAGCTGCAGGTCTGTGGTATTCCTTTTTTGCTTGTTTCCGTGTCGATACCTCGGCGAATTCTTTCGGCTACCCTCAAGGCGCCATCAAGAGGTGTCCCCGGTAAGAGGATGGCAAATTCGTCACCACCGTAACGGAAACCGATGTCTATTGTCCTGATGGACTGCATGATAATCTGGCCGAGCAGATTCAGAACTTCATCGCCGGCGAGGTGGCCGTAGGTATCGTTGTACTGCTTGAGAAGGTCCATGTCCAGGAAGATAAGGGAAAAGATGTCACCAAAGCGGGAACACCGGGCGATTTCCTCGCTCAGGCGTTCCTGGAAATACCGGTGGTTGAATAGCTCCGTCAGTGCATCGGTATTGGCCATGCGCTCAGCTACTTCCAGTTTGGCGGTGCGTTCCTCTACCATTTTCTCAAGGCGAGCACGGTACTTCTC
Organism: uncultured Dehalococcoidales bacterium; assembly: GCA_964611805.1. GTDB lineage: Bacteria > Chloroflexota > Dehalococcoidia > Dehalococcoidales > Fen-1064 > W589. The sequence continues at coordinate 41,091 of CAZTBG010000006.1, forward strand.
CAGTTCTCGTTCCATCTGTTTGCGTTCGGTGATGTCAATGGTCACGCCCCTCATTCCGACGGCCTTACCATTTTTTATGATGGGTGCGGAATATGCAACCATCGGATATGTTGAGCCGTCTCTCCGGAGGTTCGTATATTCGATGCCACCCAGCTGCTCGCCGTTCATTATCCTCTGGATGTTTTTCTTCATTCTTTCCCGGTCCTCAGGGATGCAGCTGTCTAAGACGTTCGGGGGGGCAATATTACGTTCTTCTGAAGAATAGCCGGTGGCCTTCAAAATTTGTTCGTTAGCGAAGGTAATGTTGTAATTCTCATCCATTTCCCAGACACCTAGCGGCAGGAGGTTGACCAGGTCCCTGAACCGGCGTCGGCTTTCCCTAAGCCACTCTTCCGACTGTTTACGCTCGGTAATATCTACGACGTTCCCCAGAACAGCCCGCTTTCCCTGGTACTGGATTGGAGCAACCGTCTCTGCAAGCCACTTGGTCTCCCCGGTCTTGCTGTCAACCTTATACTCATACGGAGCAGTACGAGTGCCGTTCAGCATGTCAATTGCGTTTTGCCTGACCATTTCCCTGTCTTCTGGGTGAACCCGGGCCAGAGAATTGACACCTAGCAGGTCTTCTTCAGTCCAGCCTATATCATTGAGGAACTGCGGGTTGGTGAATACAAACTTTCCGTCCTGTGTTACGTACATGCCAGCAGGTGACTTGAGCGATACAATCTGGAAGATTTCCTCCATCTGCTTTCGCTCAGTGATGTTCATGTAGTTTCCCAGGGTGGCTCGTTTCCCCTGGTACTGAATAGAGGTAACTGTCTCCAAGGTCCACTGCGTCTCTCCACTCTTGACAACGGCCCGATATTCATAGGGTTTGGAACGCTTACCCTTCAGCATCAGTATGGCGTTTTTCCTGACACGCTCTCTGTCCTCAGGTAGGACAATGTCCAGAGGGTTTATATCCAGGAGCTCGTCTAAATTGTAACCGGTATCTGTCTGAAACCGGCGGTTTACGAATTGGAACCGTCCATCCTGAATGATGAAGATGCCGACCGGTGAGCTCTGGGATATGGCTCTGAACAGCGACTCCTCTTGCTCTGTGGATATTGAGAGAGGATTCTCAACAGGACCGGCACCTTTACCGAGTGCACTCGGCTTCCGCTTGGCTGGCATTTTGCCTGAGCGCCCTTGCAGGGTTACTGACCTTTTACTGGTCGACTTTTTAAGTTCGTGATTTCTCTTCATCCGTTGTCTCTAGGACTTTACTTAGTGATGGCGGGACGGACTCCCGGATTTGGTCGGCCTCTCCGGTTTCCCGGTACTAAAATCCGTAGCTATGCCTCTCTTTGCCTTGCAGCCACCTATCGATAGAATCTCGGCGAAAGCGTAACTGCCGTCCCACACTACTTACCGGTACCTGCCGGCTTCTGACCAGACGATAGACACTTGCCCGTGAAATTCGCAGGTACTCGGCAAGCTCGGTAACCGTCATCAATTTAGGTTCGCTCGTTGGATACACTGCCATCGGCTCTGTTGCTCCGTTATCTGGGAGTTTACTCTGGCCTAATCAGAACAATTGTGATTAACACCAGTAACAATAGTTTATCAGGAGCAGACACCAGCAAAAATGCCCTATTAGTCCATCTACTCTTAGTACTTTTGTCACAATGCACGTTCGAGGCAATCTCAAGCGTCCCACTTGGAGGTATAATTGAGGATGTCGGAGGTTATTGTTGGGGAGGAACATTGCAGGAGTCTATCAGGATAGAAAAGCACATTGACACAGTGAGACAGGAGATGTTAGTCTGGGAGTGGCTCTATACCTTAGCCTGAGCTGTAAGTACCGTCTGGAATGCCAGGTATGAGCTGGTAAGATAGAAAGGTCAGTCTTTGCGCGTTCTGCTTATCAGTACGGCACATCCTCTGGAAGAGAACCCGCTCCCTCCGCTCTCCCTTGCTTACCTCGCCGCTGCCCTTGAGAGTAACGGGTTTGAGGTCCAAATCCTCGATTTCCTGGTGACTCGTTACCGGCCGGAGAAGGTCAGGCAGAAGCTGGAGGAATATCGACCCCAACTGGTCGGTGTTACCTGTGTTACGCTGAACTACCACCTGGCTGCCGAGATGCTGGAGGTGTGTAAAACATTTGACCCCGGCATTGTGACCGTTATCGGCGGTCCCCATGTTAGCTTTACTCCCCGAGAGACATTGCTCGAAGCCCCATGGATTGACGTCGTTGTCATGGGTGAAGGGGACACGACCTTTATAGAGTTGGTCAGGACTCTGGACGGTGGTGGCAGCCTCGACAGTATTGCCGGGATTGCTTTTACGGACAAGGGTGTGCTGGTAAAAACGGAATCTCGCCCCCTTATCGAAGACATCGATAGTCTACCCTTTCCGGCCCGCCATTTGATACCCATGTCCCGGTACCAAGCCCTGGGAATGCCTTGCACTGTTATCACCAGCCGCGGCTGCCCGTACGGCTGTATCTTCTGCACAGCGCGCCATATATTCGGGCGCAAGGTCCGTTTCCGCAACCCCGGCCTGGTCGTCGACGAGATAGAAAAGGTACAGCGGGACCTCGGTTTTCAGCTGATTAATATTGTCGATGACACTTTTACCGTCAATCATCCTCATGCCTACCAGGTCTGTGAGGAGATGCTGAGGCGCAACCTCAATATCAACTGGAGTGCCTTTGCCCGCGTGGACAATATGACCGATGAGCTGGCAGCCCTGATGAAGCGGGCCGGCTGCCGTATGGTGCTTTTTGGGGTGGAGTCTGGCGACGAGCAGATTCTGAAGACCATCAAGAAGGGAATCACCCTGGATGATGTGAGAAAGGGAGTGAAGATAGCGACCGACGCCGGCATGAGGGTCTATTGCTCTTTCATCATTGGCCTCCCCGGCGAGAGCCACGACACCATCCAGAGGACTATATCGTTTTCTGACGAAATCAACCGTAAGTACGGTGTCGAGTACGGTTATCACATGCTGGCACCTCTTCCCGGAACCGAGCTTTACGAGAAAGCTGATGACCTTGGGATTCGCATCTTCAGTAATGACTGGGCTGACTTCGATGCCAACCGTCCTATTGTCGAGACCGAGACCATGACCCGTGAGATGGCGCAGGAAGCCATCAACTACTATAACGACTTGCTGGAAGATGCCTGGACAGAAATAAAGCGGGGGGCGGCGGAGGGGAACCAGGAATGGATTGCGAGGCTGGAACAGAAGGAGAGTATCGGGTTCATCTGGAGTCTACTCCAGGAGGATATTTTCGATGACATGTGTACTGCCAGTGCGGTCACCGGCCCGAATCCCGCAGAGGCGGAGGCACAACTTGCCCACCAAATAGCCGGTAGACTGGCCCTCCCCGATGATACCGTCCAGCGGCAGGTGAGGAGGCTGGTGCAGGAAGGGTTGATACACCTTGTCCCGGAGTCTGAGGGCTTCCGCTGGCAGTGGCAGGACAGCCCTGTACCTTAATCTAAAATCTGGAAGGTCTCTAGCACATGCTCAAAATCATCTCTAGCTCGTTCAGCCGCCGCGTACTCGTCTGCGAGCATCCAAACTCTCCAGATTAACCCTTCGGAATCGAAGTATGCTTCGTAGTCTGTCCATGTTTCTGTCTCAAATTCCGTAGGGGAAGGGTATCTGGAATATGAGAAGATTATTTGCTCGCCCTGAATCTCCGCTATGGTAACCAGCGAACGCTCTAATAGATGAAAGTCTTGAAGTCCTTCAAAGCTGCTAAGATTATCTTCTAGCATAGCCTGCGCATTAGGGTAAGTGTCATTGACTTGAAAGATAGAAATAACCAGGAGTACGGTGCCATTTACTCGTGGTTGAATTACTCCGATCGTATCCACCACTGTAGACTGCGGTTCAAGTGACCTGTCTATGCGAGGCTCAGAACAGAAAGCAGGATATTCAAAAGAGAAAGAGGCGAGTCCTTCACTTACAATGAACTCTTTGTATCCGGTTGTATCGTTGCTGCTACAGCCTGAGGTAACAGCTACGAGCGTAAATACCATTGCCAGACAAAATGCCAGATAGACTCTTTTCATATCCATATAAATATATCACCTGTGTCAATGGTTTTTCATCTATCGGTACAGGATGGTAACTCAGGAGCACTACAGGTATAATAAGCTGATGGCAAAGAAGTACGAGGATAAGCGCGATTTCTCCCGCACCCCGGAACCGCCACCCGGCCAGCAGCAAGGTGGCAGCGGCCCGCTTATCTTCACCGTCCAGAAGCACTCTGCGCGCCGCCTCCACTATGACTTCCGGCTGGAGGTGGACGGTGTCCTCAAGTCATGGGCCGTTCCCGCCGGCCCTTCGGCGGACAGCCGGGTCAGGCGGCTGGCTGTCATGGTGGAAGACCACCCGCTCGACTACACCTCGTTTGAGGGGGTTATCCCGGAGGGGGAGTACGGTGGTGGCCAAGTGATTGTCTGGGACCGGGGTACCTACTCCCCGGATGAGGGTGGGGAGCTATTATTTGACGACCGTGAGCGTGCCCAGGAGCAGATGAGAAACGGCCTGGCCCAGGGTAAAATCTCAGTGTTCTTGCGTGGTGAGAAGCTCAAGGGTTCTTGGACACTGGTAAAGACGAAAAGGGGTGACTGGTTGCTCATTAAGCACCGTGACGAGTATGCACAGTCGGAGCACAATATCCTCGATGACGGGAAGTCCGTTATCTCCGGCCTGAGCATTGAGGACCTGAAGGCGGGCAAGGTACCTGGCGGCTAGTCGCGGCTGAAGAGCCGTGCTGCGTTTTTATAGAGCCACTTCTCCCTGACCTCGTCCTTCAGGGGAAGCACCCTCATTTCTTTAACGACCTCTTCTATCGGCATGTAATATGTCCCCCAGCTCGAAGCGAAGACAACCCTGTCCTGGAGCAGGGTATTGCCGAACTGCATCAGCATTTCCCATCCCGAACCGGGGGTAGCAAAGTACTTGGGGCGGTGGGCGGCGGTGCTGATGTAGACGTTCTGATGGCGGCGGGCCACCCCGACCATATCCGGTACCCAGGGCCAGCCCCCCAGCCCGGCGATAATCTTCATCTCCGGGAAGTCCATAGCCACCTCGTCGAGATAAATCGGATGCCCGATGTCCATGGGAAAGTCGGTGCGGTATGTCATCGTGGTGTAGACGAATACTGGGATGTCAAGTTCTATAGCCTTGGCATACAGGGGGTAGAACTTCTTGTCGTTGGCGCGGACTCCGTACCTGAAGGGGGAGGCATAGAAACATTTCAACCCCAGTTCCCTGACTGCCCGCTCCAGTTCCCGTACCGCTTTCATGCCCTCGTTGGGGTCGACATATGCGCAGCCGACAAACCGCTCCGGGTACTTGGCCACGAGCTCCGCCGTCTTTTCATGGCTGCCGCCGTTTATCACCCCCCACTCGATTCCGGCTTCATCGAGCTGGACTATAAACTGGGGCAGGGAGACGACCGCCTTTTCCGCCCTCTTTTTCAGGACATCTTCGAGTTCATCTTCGGGGAGCTGCCTTATCTGCTCAAGCTCCTCCGGCGTAAACTCAAGGGCCCGTGCTCTGGAGGGGCCGAAGATGTTGCCGTAGTTGGCCAGGCCCTTCTCGTCGCTGTGCAGCAGGAACTCCTTCATCTTCTCGACCATCTCGTCAGCGGTGGGGGGCAGGTCGAGTTCCAGGTCTATTACCTTTGGCATTTTTTGCCTCCCGGACAGATATACCTCTTTAGCGCCCTTTAAAGTGGGGGTCTCTTTTCTCAAGAAAGGCCTGAAGTCCTTCTTTCCGGTCTTCGCTTTTTTCCTGAGGCCAGACAAAGTTTATATAGTCTCTTTCGTCCTCCAGCATCTTCATCTTGACGTTTCTATA
>CAZTBG010000006.1:47052-53212 GCA_964611805.1 uncultured Dehalococcoidales bacterium
GAACCCCTTATTCCAATGGCGTATCCGGAGCCAAGCGTATATCCATGGATGGCAGCAATCAGGGGTTTGAACAGGGATATGCCATTAGGGGGATAGCCCTGATGCACCTGATAAGGAACGTTGGGGTCGGTTGAACCGGGGGAAATATCGGCGCCGGCACAGAAGGCCTTACCCGCTCCGTTTATGATGGCCACTTTAACACCGGGGTCCTTCTCGACGCGCTGCCACGTCTCCTTCAGGGCGTCAGCAAGCTCTCCGTTCACGGCATTGAGCTTGTCCGGGCGGTTCAGTGTGACATAGGCAATATCGTCTTTGACCTCGTACAGTAATACCTGACTTTTCAATTCCCGACCTCCTTTCCGCTGGTATGGAAACACCGGCTGGTTATATTATCGGTCTCTTAATAGGGCATTACCGGCAAATCGATATATGAGGCAAGGTCTTTCTGGTGATATATCGTTTCCATTGATGGGATACCCACGGCGTCCTCCCCGAAGGCATTGCCGGTATTCATATTCCTGTCGAAATGGGGGAAATTGCTGCCGGCAATGTGGAGACGAATACGGTGCCCCTTGCCAAAGGCAATGCTGGTTGAGGACATATCAATCAGGTACTCGTTGATTTCGCCCGGCGTTACCATTTCCGGTTTAAGAATTGACTTTCTATACCTGGCCCGGATACAGCCCTCGGCTACATTGATTGCTCTCCCGTTCGGATAAACGTCTACCAGTTTCACGTGAAAATCAGTGTCCCTGGTGGAGGTGGAAGCAAAGAGGTGAAGCATCAGCGGACCGGTCATCTCCATTTCTTTGGTTAGCTCGGGCGTCGTGTAGCAGAGCACATCGTTGCGGGTCTCGATGAGTGTCTGGTCCAGCGGTCCCGCTGGTATGTTCATGTCCGGGTTGATTCGACCACCTCTTGTTGGCACCGGGAAATGCGGGTTGTAAACGTAGATATCCGGTGATTCCGCCCCCGGCTCATCCCTGCTTAATACGCCGTCACCGGTCAGGGTGTTAGCATGCCCCCGGCTACGGAGATAGAAGCGCTGCCATTCGGTCTCGGGTAGGGGCCAGGTGTCGGCATTTTTCCATCTATTCCTTCCCATTACAAAGTAGCGTATGGGAACCAGGTAGGGGCTATCAATACCCCTCATGTATTTATCAAAGAAGGCAATGTGCCTGGCGGTGGCAAAGGAACCACCGGCGGTGGCGAACCGGCCAAAATTCATCCCGCCTACCAGGTTGTGGAGTCTGGAGCCATGAAGCCACGGCCCCAAAAAGACATGCTGCCCTTCACGGGCAACCGGCGACCCTCCCTTTTCTTTCAAACCCAGGAAGTTTCTGAACTGGTCTCCCGGGCTCATGTCATACCAGCCGGCAGAATGCATACAGGCTACTTTCACTTTGTCGTAGGGCCACCATATATCTTCCTCAGACGCTATTCCTTCAAGGTCGGCATCGCTGAGGCGCCTCATAAACCCTGTCGAGAGTCCCTCAATCTGCAGGAATGGCAGGTCCTTGAGTGGCAGGAACTCGCACGTCTCCTCGATATTGTCCAGGGCATGCCTGACACTATTGAGCATCTGTCTGACATCTTTGCCATCTTGCGCCATCTTGGTGAGGGTATCAAAGGCCATTGCCCCCGACCAGCTAATAGCCCCTTCCAGGCCTATCATGCCGCCCCTCCTGGACTCACCCAGCCTGCCAGCCCCGATAACGTGCGGGGCGATGGCTTTCAGGTGGGGAGGGTCTTCCAGGGCCGCCTGCCACTGATTACGTCCGAGATATGAGGCTCCGGCCATGCCGACGTTTCCGTCACACCATGTTTCGGCGGCCACGTTTTCTATGGTATCATAGCCGTCCGGGCCTTCCGATGCCCCGGCAACCCAATCTCCTTCTGAGGCAAATCTGCCTCTGGTGTCCTGAATTATTACGGCGTATCCTGCAAAAGCCGCTTCTATCGGTGAGAAAAATTCACTGCGAGCCGAAGGCCCTTTGTCATACGGCGTGCGCACGATTACGGCAGGGTGTTTTTCATTGTCGTCTGGTCTGAATATATCAGCCCGTAACGTTACACCGTCCCTCATTTTCATTGGAACATCCCGGTCAACACGAATAGATTTGCTCATTAATTCCTCCTTTCGTAATAAGACCATTAGCTGGTTCTATTTCCGTACTTCATTGGGGCATCACCGGTAAATCAATATATGAGGTATGGTTTGCCTGATGGTATATCGTTTGCACTGCCGGGATGCCTTCAGCATCCTCCCCGAACGGGTTGCCCGTGTTCATATTGCGGTCAATCTGGGGGAAGTTGCTGCTGGTCACGTCTATCCGGATGCGGTGGCCCTTGCCGAAGACGATACTCGTCGCTGCCAGGTCAATAACGTACTCATAGACCTCTCCGGGATTGACCGGCTTCGGCCGCAGGATGGACTTGTGGAACCGGGCACGGATGTTGCCCTCCGATACGTTGTAAGCAGAACCGTCGGGGTGGACATCTACCAGCTTGGCTACAAAATCCGTGTCCGTGACCGATGTCGCTGCAAACAGGTGGAGCATGAGTGGTCCCGTGACCTCAATTTCCTCTTTTAGCTCCGGACTTGTGTAACACAGGACGTCATTGCGTTTCTCGACCGGTGTCTGGTCGAACGGGCCCGGTACCAGGCTTCCCGAAGGGAGAATTCGGCCACCCACGGTGGGGACGGGGAAGCGGGGGTCGTAGACATAGATGTCGGCTGGCTCAGCACCAGGGACGTCCTGGCTGATGAGGCCATCACCCGATGCAGAATTGGCGCGACCCTTACTGTGGAGGAAGAAGCGCTGCCAATCGGTCTGGGGCAGGGGCCAGGTATCGGCGTTCCGCCACCGGTTCCTGCCCATGACAAAATAGCGTACCGCAGCCATGGGGCGGCCTTCGATACCTCGCAGGTACCTGTCGAAGAAGGTTATATGCCTTTCCATGGTGAAGGTTGCCAGGCTGTTACCGGCCGGGCCGAAATGCAGACCACCGACATAGGCGAGGAGCGTGCCGCCGTGTGACCATGGTCCACAGAGGACATACTGAGACTGCCGGGCAAGCTCGGTGCCTCCATGCTCGCGCATCCCGAGGAAATTCTTGAACAGGCTTCCGGTGAATATGTCGTACCAGCCGGCGGCATGGAAACAGGGCACCATCACCTTACTGTAGTCCCAGTGGAGGTCTTCTTCGGTCTTGACGGTGGGTGGTATATCATCTGTCATCCTTGCCCCGAAAGCCTCTGAAAGCCCCTCGAACTGGAAGTGCGGGACTTCTTTGAGCGGCAGGTAGTTGTACACCTCACTCGGATTGAACCGGGCGCGGTCCAGCATCTCCCGTGCTTTGGAGATGTCCTTGCCCTGCCGCCTCTGTCTTTCGAGCATGTCGACGGCCACACCCGTGAACCAGCTTATCGATTGCTCCAGTTCTACGGCACCCGTTAACCGGGTATCGCTCAAAGGCCCTGAGAAGGTTATCTGCGGGGCGATGGCTTTCAGGTGGGGTGGATTTTCCAGTGCAGCCTGCCACTGGTTGCGGCCGAGATAAGAGCCGCCGAACATACCGACGTTACCATCGCACCACGGCTCGGCGGCTACCGTTTCAATTGTGTCATACCCGTCGGGGCCTTCGGGCATGCCGGGCATGAACTCTCCCTCCGAGGCGAACCTGCCTCTGGTATCCTGGATTACAAAGGCGTATCCGGCAAAAGCGGCACGCACCGCCGAGAGAAAATCGCTATCGCCTCCCAGCATCTTGCTATACGGGGTGCGGACCACGATGGCGGGGTGTTTCTCGCTGTCATCGGGCCGGTACACATCGGCGCGTAGCACGACTCCATCCCGCATAGTCATGGGGATGTCCTGGTCAACACGAACCGAACCTGGCATGTTACCCCCCTGATGTTTAGCGCTTCCTGGGCTTACTAATGATACAATACTGAAGTGCTGAACACCAAGTGGCTTGAAAGCCGGCCGTTGGGTTCCATTGAAAAGAAAGCTCTCTTTCTTTAAACTAGGAAACAGTACAGACTGTGTGTGGAGGGAGGTACCGTGAAGAGAATTGGGGTATTGACCAGCGGGGGGGATGCTCCCGGTATGAACGCTGCTATCCGGGCTGTGGTGCGTACCGGGATAGACAATGGTTGGGAGGTATACGGTATCCGTCGTGGATATTCCGGTCTTTTAGATGAGGACGTGGTGCCCTTAGGAGCAAGAGATGTCGGCGGTATTATTCAGCGGGGTGGTACCGTGCTCGGCAGTGCTCGCAGCCCTGAATTCATGACCAAGGAGGGAAGGCAGAAGGCTCTGCAGACGCTTGATAATCACCAGATTGAGGCGCTGGTGATAATCGGGGGAAACGGCTCTCAAAAGGGTGCGCATGCATTGTCTCAAATGGGCTTCCCTGTGGTGGGCATTGCCTCGACGATTGACAACGACCTATTCGGTTCGGAGATATCCATCGGGGTGGACACCGCTCTTGATGTTGCCCTGGTGGCAATCGACCGCATCAAGGTCACGGCATCTTCACACCGTCGGGCTTTTGCTGTCGAGGTAATGGGACGTGACACCGGTCACCTGGCACTGGCGGCCGGGATAGCTGGTGGGGCTGAGCATATAGTCATCCCGGAGGTGGAGACTGACCCGGAGGACCTGGCTGCCGTGATTCGCAGTGCCTATGAGCGAGGCAAACCGCATGCTATATTGGTTGTTGCTGAGGGTGCCAGGTACAATGCTCGGGAACTGGAACGCTACTTCGTTGAGCATCATGAACAGGTCGGCTTTCAACTGAGGATAACCATTTTAGGATATGTGCAGAGGGGTGGCGCACCTGGTGCCTATGACCGGTTGCTGGCGTCACGTTTTGGTGCTGTCGCTACGGAGCGCCTCGCTCGGGGCGAGCACGGCACATTGATTGGTCTGGTCAATGGCCGGGTAACGACAACACCGCTGTCTGAGGTAGCCGCTAACAAGAAACCATTGGACCACGAGTTGCTAAAGCTGGCACACATACTGGCGCGGTAACGCAATCTTGCTATCTGTATAGTCATAATAGACCTTGATTGATACCATTCCGAGTGTGCGTGTGACCAGCTCGTAAGGCAATGAATCCTAAACCCACGTTTTCATCCCGATGTATACAGATAGTAAAAAAGGGCATACAAGCTTTTCTTTATCTGTCTGTAATCAGTGATGATATATCACTTTGATAGTGCTATAATTCGAAATGATTTTCACATGCTTTGATTTAATGAAAAGCAAATCAAATTTCATGACTATATGTGTTGTTCAGGGCAAACTTGACGGCGAACTTATCAAATCACGCCTTGAAGCTGAAGGTATACCAGCGATGCTTAAATTCGAAACTTATTTTAATTTGATATTGGGTGCTTTCTGCCCAGTAAGTGTCCTTGTACCACGAGAGTATGAGGAGCTTGCAAGAAAGATTATCAAGCCAAACGAACAGACTCTTATTTCTACAATTCCCGCAAGAAATAAGTGGACGTTTATCCTTGTAAGATTATTTTCCCTTTTTGTTGGCGGTAAATAGTAAACCCTTTTAATACACTTCGTTGTATACAACAAAGCCAAACGGTATTAAACATTCATACGCATGCTGGGCAAACATCCCGATGTTCGTTCAATGATAGCCGTTTGAACGATAGTTGTGGTATTTAAAAAGGAGGGTAGAAATGCCCTCCTTACAATCGTTATGCCCACGATTTTCGGCATGCTGGTTATACTGTGCCTTGACACCTTCGCTTGGTTCTTGCTCCGCTTCTCCTTACGAATGACAACAGCCAAGGGGGACACCCCCTTGGAATCCCCCGTCCAGAGGGATTTCACCCCTCTGACTCCCCAAAACGGTGTGGGGGCAGAATTCAGGCAGGCGTCGTTCGCACCTTAAAAGGTGCCGTGCTATTCTATCAAGAGGATACAGGTGGAGAGTCTAGGAGAGGCGAAGTCCTTGGGGTAAATAAACATTCTAAACACCGTTAAAGAGGAGTTTTTGGGGAGCGCAGACTTTACGCTGTAGAAGGGGAGTTTAAGAGGGCGCAGCCCTCTTATTTCATAAATTCCCCCTTCCCCATCTGGGGAAGGGGGATACAGGGGGTTAGAGTTTTGGTACATTGGTAACAAAATAG
>CAZTBG010000007.1:0-3832 GCA_964611805.1 uncultured Dehalococcoidales bacterium
TAAACATCGCCAGAGCGGAAATCCGCTGCAACAGTCCGGCAACATCTCTGAATACCGGAATCAGGGTGAACACGAACAGTATAGAGACAATGCCTATAGCCACCAGGGAGAGCCTCGTTACGCCGCGCCAGGCGGACTCGGCCCAGACCATCCTGGCCATTATCAGCATGCCGACTATGAAGGCCACGCAGGCTGTAATAGATACCAGGTGGTGCGAGGCGTCTTTCAGTGAGTGTAGTCCTTCCGTTATCGCTGCGTTGTAGGGAAATACCGCCGTAAGAATAACCCCCACGCCATGAATGATTATCGTGAGCCAGACTACTGTGGTCCCGGTGTGGGGGGCAAGGCATTGTCTCACGGCAAAGGACAGGCCAATCATCAGAATGCCGTATGATACGAAGCCGGCATCCATCCATTCCGGGTGGGGTGCGCCTACTGCGGCAAGCTGGCTTATGGTATTTCTGATATGGTCGTAGCCCGGTGTGACTGATGCCCCGACCAGCATAAAGGCGATTGTCGCTAGCGGAGCCAGCATCCCACAAATTGCCAGATACCTTGAGAAACGGGCAAACCCGTAAGAACGTACTGTTTCTGCTTCCAATAGTCGGTTCCGGTATTTCTGTGCCAGGAATAGGGCTAACTGGTTCTTAGTTTAGTATATACCATGCCTGTGGATTAGGAAACAGGCACGGGGGTAGATTACCCCGTGCTTACAGGGATAGAGCGCAAAACAGCAGGCCGGAACTCTCATATCCTCTAATAATGTGAATAAAATGTTGTTTCACTGGCCGAATTCGATGAGATAAAAATCACATACTACAAACTAAAAGTAGCTTAGAATTAATCTGTTATATATGAGCTTCCCGAAGGTTGATGCAAATACAGTTGATAGCGTCAGTTTTTGCGTGGTGATGAAGAGATGACAGGGGCACTGAAGTCTGGTACTTCTAAACTTCCAATCGACGCCAGCATACCGGAGATAATAGAGACGGCGACCTTTGCCCTGGGCTGATTCTGGGGGCCGGACTCCCGGTTCGGGAGTCTCAACGGAGTGATTCGCACGCGGGTTGGTTATGCCGGTGGTACAACCACTAACCCCACATATAGTAACATCGGTGACCACTCTGAGACAGTGCAGATTGACTATGACCCGACCAAAGTCTCTTATGAGGAATTGCTAAAGGTCTTCTGGGATAGCCACAGTCCTGCCATACAGCCCTGGTCAAGGCAGTACCGGTCTATTATTTTTTATCATAGTGACGAGCAACGCCGACTCGCCCTGGTGACCAAACAACGTGAGGAGGCCAGGCTGGGGCATACGGTCCTGACCGAGATTGTTCCCTTTTCTGTATTTTACCTGGCTGAAGACTATCACCAGAAGTATTACCTGCAACATATGCGGGAGTTGATGCGTGAGTTCCGTGCAGTTTACCCGGACTTCACTGATTTCATAGACTCCACGGCGGCGGCACGAATTAATGGTTTTGCTGGCGGTTATGGTTCTTCTGAATCGTTAGAGGAGCAGTTAGAATCTTTCGGCCTGTCCTCGTCCGCAAATACCAGGCTTTTGGAAATCGGTCGTAAACGGTTATCCGCAGCAGGCCGTGGCACAAGCCTCTGCGGTGGGGTGTGAGGTGGGGTCTTGCTGTTCCTGTTATTAACAATAGGGCACCTTATGGTTAAGGGGATAGCCCGGGCGAGAGTATTTGTTCTGTCATATATAAAATAGCTTGCAAAAAACCCTCCGATTATGTTATATATTCAGGACACATAACAGGTGTTGGGAGAAATAGGGAATGCTGCGTGCTAGAGCTATCTTCACCAATATGTCTGTTCCGATGCCGCTTTACAGGAAGCTGTACCTTGTATTGCGTAACAACCTGATAAAGGTCTGGAAGCGGCAGAGTTGTTGTGGTCATCCCGGCGAGCCAGGCTGCTGACAGGTGGTAGAGCAGTCTCCCGGTCCGGGAGATTAGTCCAGAAGGTCAGGATAATCTTTACCACAAGAGGGAGGTGTTGCCATGACCGAAGAGACCAGAGTATCCATTCCCCGACTCCGCCGCTTTAACCTCATCATGGGTGTTTTTCACCTCATCCAAGGTATCCTCATGCTGGTGCTCAGCAGCGAAAAATCGCTGCCGGTTACCAGTGCGTTCCAGGTGTTCGACCCGGCGGCAGGCAAACTTGTAACGTCTTATGACACCATCATAAATCTCCGCATCGGGCCGATGGTGGCCGCCTTCCTGCTGATATCGGCGGTGGCTCACTTCTCGATTTCCGCCCCCGGTGTCTTCGGATGGTATGCCCGCAATCTGGCAAAGGGTATTAACCACGCTCGCTGGATGGAGTATTCGCTGAGTGCTTCGTTGATGATTGTGGTCATTGCCATGCTGGTAGGCATCTATGATATCGCCAGTCTTATCCTCATCTTTGCCGTCAATGCTACCATGATTCTCTTCGGCTGGCTGATGGAACTGCATAACCAGAGGACAGAGCGAACGGACTGGACACCGTACTGGTTCGGTGTATTTGCCGGGGCAATCCCCTGGGTTGTTATTGCGATTTACCTGGTTGGGTCCGGCAACGAGGCCGGAGGGCCTCCGGGTTTCGTTTACGCAATCTTTTTCACCATCTTCCTGTTCTTTAACAGCTTCGCCGTTAATATGGTGCTGCAATATAAGAAGATTGGTCGGTGGCGGGACTACCTCTACGGCGAGCGGGCCTATATCATACTGAGCCTGGTGGCTAAGTCGGCGCTGGCCTGGCAGGTATTCGGCGGTACCCTCCGGCCGGTATAGGGACGGTGAAGTATGGCAGTAAAGGTTATCACGGACAGCACGGCAGATTTGAGTCCTGAAATAGCTCGGAAGATGGGCATCGGGGTAGTGCCCATCTATGTCCGCTTTGGCAACGATGTTTACCGGGACGGTGTTGACCTGGGCAGTGATGAGTTCTTTGAAAAACTGTCGACTGGCACATCTCATCCAGCGACCTCTCAGCCCACGCCGGCAGACTTCTCAGGCATCTATTCAAAGTATGCAAAGAATAGCGACGGTATTATATCGATTCACATCTCTTCCAAGATAAGCGGCACCTGTAATTCCGCCCTGCTGGCGAAAGCGATGTTCGAGTCACGGTGCTCGATTGAGGTCGTCGACTCCATGTTCAACTCGGGTGGTCTGGCCCTGGTCGTTCTGGCGGCCGCGCGATTGGCACGGGCAAGGAAGGGCCTGCCGGAAGTGCTCGAAGGGGCCAAACAGGCAATTCGCCAGATTGAAATGCTCGGCATGTTCGATACGATGAAATACCTGGCACGGAGCGGGCGTGTCAACCGGGCAATCGCCGCAGCTGGTAACATACTCAATGTGAAACCCCTGCTTACTTTCCGGGACGGTGAGATTGTGCGCGCCGGCATGGTACGCGCCGCCTCCCGGGGCATGGACCAGCTCTACGACTTCGTGCGTTCCAGAGAAAACATCCGGGAACTGGTCATCGTTCACAGCGCCGTCCCCGAGCAGGCAGAGGCACTCAGGACAAGGCTTGGTTCGCTTTTCCCCGAGAAAAAGATTATTGTCCTGAAGATGGGGGCGGCCCTCGGTGCCAACGGTGGCCCCGGAGTTTTACTGGTTGCTCTCAGGACTGGTGATTAGTCTTTGCAGTGAATCGCCGCCCTATCACGGTTTTCATTTCATCTCCGATCTAAGGATGAGGAAACCTCCAAGGGGGACACCCCCTTGTACCCCCGTTCCAAAGGGGTTTCACCCCTCTGGACTCCCCAAAACGGTGAGAAGGAAGTTCCTTAGCAGGGGTCGTTCGCACCTTAGAGGGTACC
>CAZTBG010000007.1:3932-47695 GCA_964611805.1 uncultured Dehalococcoidales bacterium
GAAGGGGATACAGGGGATGGGGCCAGCACAAGCAAACAGGAATGAGCCATTAAAAAAGAATGCTAAAATGCCGCTGAACATACGGACGAGCACACTCTCTTGACTATGGCGTTTTGAGGACGTATCATACAGCAATCCTTATCAAGAAGATACTTAATAAGGAGGGTATTATGAGCGTTTTACTCGAACCGGGGGACGTATTTCTTACCCGCGGCCGTTCCTTCATTAGTAGGGCCATCCGATTTTTCACCCGTAGCATCGGGGAGAAACGGACTAAAGTCAACCATGTTGGCCTTGTTGTTGAAGCGGGGGACCTGAAAGAGGCCATCGTGGTGGAAGCACTCAGCATGGTCAGGCGTCACCGGCTCTGGGAGCAGTACGGCCCGCCCAAGGAAGATTTGGTGGCCGTCTACCGTGCCACCAACCTGACACCGGACGAGGTCAAGGTAATTGTCGCCACGGCGGAGAGACAGGTCGGCAAGAAGTACGGGTACCTGAAAATCGTGGTGCATTTCCTGGACTGGCTCCTGCTGGGGGCTTATGTGTTCCGGCGGCTTGTCCCGGACAACAAATACCCCATTTGCTCCTGGGTGGTGGCTTACGCCTTCAGTAAGGCCGACAAGAACTTCGGGGTTGAACCCGGGGCGGCCACGCCCGATGACATCTGGGACTTCATCGTGGGCAACCCGGACAAGTACCAGGAAATTCGCCCCCTCACCCCCCTCGTCCCGTAGAATTCATTGTAGCTTCCCCGGTATATTAAGGAGGACTTCGGTAATTCTCAGGAGCTTCTTTGTTCCTGAGATTGTATTGCCTGTACCTGGCGGTGTCAATACATTTCCTCCTAGTATGACCAGTTTGGGCTGCCGGAATGACCCTTCGGGCTCACCATATCTGGCTCTAAGTATCTTCTCCGCTTCTGCCGTATGATGAGAGAATAGGAGTGGAGACACTCTTTTATTTGGGCTGCTGGTCTTATGGGGCGATAGTACCTGCCGGGATACTGCCAAAGGAGGATTCGATATGCCGGCAGGGCGTGCTAAAGTAGACCATACGGGTATGGGACGGTCAGGGGACCGGGTCTGGCAGGAGGTGGAGCCATGACCGCGCAAAGTATCACTTATAAGTGCCCTCGCTGTAATAGCGTCATCAGTATTGAAAAGAGTGCAGGAATAGCCGATGTCTTCCTGTGCCCAGTTTGCCTTGAGGGTGAGATAGTTAGCCGGGCGGCACAGACAGAGACTGATAGAGTTGCCAGCACCCTGCCGGGCGGGGTGGGGGAGTGGGTTATCCTGCTGCCGTCCCTGGAAAAGGTGTCCACGGGCTGATTCTAACAATTCTCTGATTATACCAGCGCTTTCCTTCACCCAGTCTTCACACCTGCTGCCACTGCTTTCATCACTTTCTATCCTTCCTTAAATCTTTCCTTTATATATATTCAGACCATCCTTTAACGTAAAAGTCACCGTCTTTATCACCTCTTTAGTCATCTTATCCGTAATCCGTTTAGCCTAATTCCATTTCTTTATGAAACCTTAACGAAATTTTTATGCTATCTTCACGATATTTATGCTTGCCTCCGGATGCGTGTGCTAACCTTTTTTTAGGTGGTACAGCAGTCATCCTGAAAAAGCCTTACTGAACCACCTGCTTTAACAGCCAAATCAAGTTCGCCGGAAAGACCGGTTTCTTTCTTCTAAATTAGGGGGGACACATGAAAGAGAAGATACTACTGGTTGATGATGATGTCGAGTTTGCGGAAATAGCCCAGACCTGGTTGCAGAATGCGGGATACGATGTACTGACTGCGGAAGATGGTAGAGTTGGTCTGCGCCGCTTCTATTCCAGCCGACCCAACCTGGTACTCCTGGATGCCAATATGCCCGAGATGGACGGATACGATGTCTGTCATCGCATCCGGGACATGAGTGACACGCCCGTCATAATGGTCACTGTGAACGGACGGCCGTCCGACCTGCTGAGAGGGTTTGACCTCGGGGCCGATGATTACATGACCAAACCGCTTGACTTCTCCGAGCTGGTGGCCCGGGTTGCGGCTATCCTGCGGCGGTGTGCTATCGAAATACAGGAGGAAAGCTCCGAAAGCTTCCACAATGGCCAGATAGAGATAGACTGGAGGAGTCACCAGGTCTATGTCAGAGGCGAAGTGGTGAAGCTATCGCCGACGGAGTTCAAATTGCTGTCGTGTCTAATCAAGAACCGGGGCTGGATAGTTACCCACGAGCAGCTCCTGCAGAAAGTCTGGGGGCCGAACTACATCGGGGACAAGTCCTTTGTTAAGCTGTATATCAGGTACCTGCGCCAGAAAATCGAGGAGAACGCACACAAGCCTCAGATAATCCTTACCGAGAGGGGTGTTGGCTACCGCTTTGCCGTCTAAGATAAGCGGGCCCGGCAGCCCTTAACACCCGACGACCAAAATCGAAGACTACCTGAAGGGAAGTGAGAAACGCTTCCCTTCCTTATTTTCTGCCTGTTTTTTGATGTCAGGTCTTTCACAGCTCTAGATACCAGACCAGACGCGTTTCGTGTTCAATCTCCGGGTAGCCCATATAGGCGTATTGCTCAATGTGTCCGAGTTTACAGCCCTGCCTTGCGTAGAATTTGCAGGCGGGCACATTTGTGTTTTGCGTTTCGATTTTCAGCTGCTGGCATTCATGTTGCCGTACCCAGTCGGCGACATGCCGGAGGAGGCCTGTACCAATACCACGCCGTCTCATGTCCGGGTGGATACGAATGTCGAAAAGCTGAGCGAATCTCCTGTCCAGGTCGCCGACGTAGCCGCCGGGGATAGCAATGGCACCACCCACATGGCGTTCTTCGATAAGGACCATAAAGATGCCCCAGCCTGACATATCGAACCTCTTGAGCCAGCGTGTCGGCCCCTCCCCCCTGGAGGCGTCGTAGTCCTTTACGTAGGGGTGGGCTACTTTTTCCTCACGTAGCTCAATACCGCCCAGGCCCTTTTCTATAGGCTCGACGCGGAAGACCGATTCCACCAGGAAGGAAATTGGTACCTCTGAATAACGCGACAAATTATCGATGCTTGCCTGAACTGTTTCAATTGTCGTTGTCATGCAGCCTCTTCGTAGGTAACGACCCTGATAATGCCCATAGTTGAACCGTTGTCGTCTGTAGTGCAGGTATCGCTGACCGAGACTACCCTCCGGCCTGTTTTCCCGGAGATGAAGGTGTTTACCTGCTCGTCCAGCCTGTCAAGTGCCTGCTTGGTATGAAAGACCTTGAGAGGGGAGGTGAAAGTTTTTACCTTCGTCATTGGGCCCTCCTGCGGGTTTATTCGTGTGCCGATTATACCATGCCGGAATGCCCTTCGCACGGCTGGAGTCTGTGGGCTAGTTCAGATAGCTTGGTGACACTGTAATAATCTTCCGTAATTCCTCTGTGGACGTGAAACGGCTCAAGGGGGACACCCCCTTGAAATCCCCCGTCAAGAGGGATTTCACCCCTCTTGGACACCCCAAAACGGTGAGAAGGGAGTTCCTTGGCAGGGGTCGTTCGCACCTTAGAGGGTGCCGTGTTATTCTATCAAGAGTGCGGGTGGAGATTACAAGTGGAGAGTCTAAGATAGTCGAAGCCTTTGGGTTAATAAGCATTCTAAACTCCCCCCTTACCCAGCGGGGAAGGGGACACAGGTCTGCCCGCTTGCCTTCGCTGAAGCTTTAGCGCAAGCAGGCCGTACAAGACTTTGGCAGGCGGGGGATGGGGCCATCACCATCCTACAGGGTGTGTAAGAAAAGAGTGTTACTAATCAAATAAACGAGTGTAATCCGTTTCCGCAGAAACGGGGGTGTGCTATAATCAGCCCATGAAGAAAGAGCTGATGGATATCCTGGTCTGTCCGGTGTGCAAGGGGGAGCTTAAGCTTACGGTTGAAGAGGAGAATGAGAGGGAAATAGTAACCGGTTCTCTTTACTGTGCCAAGTGTGACATACACTACCCCATTACGGAAACCATCCCCAACCTGCTGCCACCGGAATAATGTGCCGGGTCTGATTCAGTCGGGACTATAAGTGACCCAGCTCTGCGGGGTTTCCCACACCTCGATGCTGGTGATGGTAACCGGCTCCCCTGCCAGTTTAGGTTTAAGCTCCTGATAGACGGTGGACGCGATGTTCTCCGAGGAAGGGTTTATCTCGTCGAACGGCGGGACATCATTAAGGCAGGTGTGGTCGAACCGGGACAGGATTTCGCTGAGGTGCTGCTTCAGCAGGCTGAGATCGTAGGCCAGACCGATATCGTCGAGCCGGGGGCTGGTTACTATAGCGACAACCCGGTAGCGGTGGCCATGTAACGACTCGCACTTGCCCTGATAGCCCCTGAGAAAGTGGGCCGCATCGAAGTGCTGCTCGATTGCTATCGTGTACATATTGCCAGCCTAACCACCTATCTTGAAGACGCCCTGCACGCCCTGTTTTAGCTCCGCCAGCAGCTTTTCGGCACTCTTGCCGCTGACCGGGTGTATCAGCTTCGGGGCTATTTCGGCGAGGGGGACGAGGACGAAGGCCCTTTCTTCGATTCTGGGGTGGGGGACTACCAGCTTGCGGTTCTTGATAATCTGGTCGCTGTAAAACAGGATATCGATATCGAGCGGGCGGGGGGCGTTGGGCTTGTCCCTTGTCCGACCCAGCTTTAGCTCTATCCCCTGGGTCATGGTCAGTAGCTCCAGCGGTGCAAGCCTGGTCTGAATCCGGGCAACCAGGTTGAGGAAGCGGGGCTGGTCCGGATTGCCCACCGGCTCAGTATCGTAGGTGGAGGAGACCTGGAGCACCTTGACCCGCTGCGATAGTAGCTCCAGTGCCATGTTCAGGTTGTGCTGGCGGTCGCCCAGGTTTGAGCCGAGACCGAGGTAGACATTAACCGGCTTATAGTCCGCCTGCGGGGAAGAGCTAACCCTTTTCATGCTGCCTTATTATAGCACACGGGTGGATTCTTCCCTTTATTGATTGCCCCCCACTAGGGATGGTAAATTGTGATTGATTAGCGTTCTCGCCCTCTCCTTCTAGGCATACGCTGTCGAGGTCGAGAGGTGGTTCTACCACACCTGAGACACAACCAGCGTTGTCTACCCCTGTAGAAGCCGTGCCTTACCATATCCCTGCTTAAACAACTAGGACATACAGCCATCACAACTCTCCAATTGTGTCACTACAGGCGTGTATTGTAGAATAATCTTGACAAGTACTCTGGGATGTGATAGATTTTAATTTAGGGGGGTTGTAGGAGTCTAAGGAATGAAAGGTGGTGAGGCATATGCTAGCTATCGTTGCTGAGACGATATTTACCATCTGGATTGCTGCACTCCTAATCCAAGCGATGATTTCAAGCCTGTTCGGGTGACCTCTGCCTGCCAGCGACTCAATAATACCACGCCCTACTAACCCCCCACAAACCATCATCTCATCCCCCTCACCATAGTCGGTGTATCTCCGCGCCCTGACCGCTTCGCACTTCTCATCCTTCTCACCTTCCGCCCTACCCTGTACCGCTTCTTGTCCTCGTCTGTCAATTCCACCTTAGGCATCTCGCTACGTACCACGTCTCCCCAATTCTCATAGGGATAGCCAGCCTTCGCTGCCTGTGCGGGAGTCTTGCCCCCTAGTCCCATGTGCGGTCTGAGGTAGTTGTAGTAGAACACGAAGCCGTCCAGGATAAGCTGAAAGTTGGTATTCCTGTCCATCCCTCTCATGGGCTTTAGTCTATCCTTGAGAGTGCCATTCCAGCGTTCCATAAGATTTGTGGACAATTCCTTATCAGTAAATGGCTTGGTGACTATGTGCTTGGAGTCTGCGCCGTAAGCCTGCTCCATAGCGTCCCTGTAACCGCCCCATCCGTC
Source organism: uncultured Dehalococcoidales bacterium (assembly GCA_964611805.1). Taxonomy (GTDB): domain Bacteria; phylum Chloroflexota; class Dehalococcoidia; order Dehalococcoidales; family Fen-1064; genus W589. Next base: position 9,808 of record CAZTBG010000007.1, read on the forward strand.
CGTCAGTACCACATCTGGTATTGTGCCAGTCTTAGCGGTAGCCTCCTCCAGCACTGCCTGTATGTCCTTCCTGTTGCGGTTAGTGGACAGCTTCGTGCCAAGCAGGTAGCGAGTATCTGAGTCGATAGCTGTGATAAGCCAGTACTTCTTACCACTGAGCGTCACCACTGTCTCGTCCATGACCCACTTTTTACCGACCTGTGGCTGGTACTTGTCAGCCTCGTTCAAGGCCATTCGGGTATACTTCGCCAGCCAGTTGTACACAGTCGTATCCGAGACTGGCTCGCTCGTACTCTGTCTTATCCCCTCGCAGATAGCGTTGAGAGACATCCCTGCGTAGTAGTTGTACAAAGCTCTGGCGACTATATCTATCGGGAAGCGCCCTCTCGGTACGGCTTTGTTGTCCACGAAACCACGCCCGCACCTCTTGCAAAGGAAGTACTGCGTCCCTTTACGACGCCCGTTGAACACTACGTCGGTAGACCCACAGAACTTACAGGTTACCTGCCTTATTTCCGACTTCCTCATGTAGTCTCCCACTGCGTAGAGTAGTTTGTCTGTCGCATCCCGTTTAGCCTTGCCCATGCCAGCCCCCCTAGCTTTTTGGCTAAGGTTAGCACGGAACGGGTATTGCTATCAATCATAAAATGGGTATAGAATAGGCGAAAAATCGGGGGAACGAAATGGCTATAGAGTGCTTTAAGATTGAATGGACAAAGCCCTTCCTGTTTGACAAGGTGTTGCTCCAGCCCGAGGCCAAGAGGGGCGGGGTGTACGCCTTGTTCAAGGGGGGAACTAGAAAAACTTACTATATCGGGAAAGCCACAAGGTTCGACAGTCGGCTTAGTAGTCACAGGCAATCGATATTCAGACTGATGAGTGAAGCTGAGCGGAAAAGATGTTTTGTCAGGCTCGGTCTTATCTCCTCTTTTGAAGTTAATCACATGTCGGACAATATCTCTGAATCGCAACTCGGAGGTATAGAGAACTTTCTCATTACAAGACTTCAGCCTATCGGCAACGGGGACAGCACAAAGAGACGAGACACAGCGAAGTACCCTATGATACTCATCAACACAGGCAATATGTTTGGCGGTCTCCAGAAGTATATGTCTCAAAGTAGCGAACTCCTAAAAGCGCTCGGTAAGACCACTACGACTAGAAGGAAGACCTACGACCCTTGGCCTTAGCCTTAGCCTTAGCCTTCTTAGCTTTGGCTCTGGTCTTGGCTTCCTCTTCCGCTCTCTTCCGTATCCGTTGCTCAATCCGTTTTGTCGGTTTACCCTCCAACACTCTCGCCATATACTCCTCGCCCAAAGTAAGGTTCGCATACGGCGATTTCCGCTTCCGCTTGCCCTTCGCCCTCGTCTTAGCTGCCATATCCTCCTCCGTCAATCATTATTTACCAGACTGGATAGTTGTCCGTGTTAATTTGGCGGAATGCACGGGTGGCGATAGTTGACATAGAATCAAAGAACATGGTACTATTTTATGTTTGGCTTTCTTATCCAGTTTAGGCGTGGCAGGTTGAAGATTCAGTCTTCATCTGCTATAGTTTATCCCAGATGGATGGGCTGAGGCTCATCCATTAAATTGTGGAGGACAAAAAATTGCCAACTATCAGTCAGCTTGTCCGTAAGGGACGCAGGTCGGCCAAGGGAAAGGTCAAGACCCCGGCACTGCACTACGGCTATAATGCCTTGAAGAACCGGATGTGGTGGGGGAGTGGTTCTCCGCAGAAGCGGGGGGTCTGTGTGCAGGTGAAGACCACCACCCCGAGGAAGCCTAATTCGGCGTTACGCAAAATAGCCAGAGTGAGGCTGACCAACACTATGGAGGTGACTGCCTATATCCCGGGGGAGGGGCATGAGTTACAGGAGCACTCGGTGGTGCTTGTCCGCGGTGGGCGGGTCAAGGACCTGCCGGGTGTCCGCTATCATATCGTGCGGGGGGCACTGGATTCCGACGGTGTGATTGGTCGCCGCAAGGGACGCAGTAAGTATGGTGCCAAGCGTCCCAAGGCAGCGGCTGAGATTGAATAGGAGAGTCGATGGCTAGGCGGGCTCGAGTAATAAAAAGACCGCGGATTCGGCCTGATGCCAAGTACCAGAGTGTTGTCTTGGCCAAGCTGATAAACAAGGTTATGCTTAGCGGCAAGAAGAGCACGGCCGAGCGGATTGTTTACGGTGCCTTGGACATCATGGAACAGCATGGCTCCAAGTCCCCGCTTACGGACACGGAGCTGGCGATAAGGAATGTTACACCTCAGCTCAAGGTCAAGTCGCGCCGTGTTGGCGGCGCAACCTACCAGGTGCCGGTGGAGGTCAGCCAGACAGTGGGTCTATCGCTGGCCTTGCGCTGGCTGGTCGAGTCGGCCAGGGCGAGGAGCGGCAAGTCCATGGCGGAGAAACTGGCCGCAGAACTCGGTGACGCCTCAAAGGGGCAGGGGGTCACAGTAAAAAAGCGTGACGATACCCATCGTATGGCTGAAGCCAACAGGGCCTTTGCCCACTACAGATGGTGAGAGGTGGTCCACGATTAGTCACAACTCAGTCACTACAATAAGGGGTACTATGCCCAGGAGTTTTTCGCTCGAACGAATACGGAATATAGGCATTATCGCTCATATTGACGCTGGCAAGACCACCGCCACTGAGCGGATACTGTATTACACCGGGCTGACCTATAAAATCGGTGAGGTGGATGAAGGCACGGCCGTGATGGACTGGATGGAGCAGGAAAAGGAACGAGGTATCACCATCACGGCAGCAGCTATAACGTGCTACTGGCGGGACCATCGCATCAACATCATCGATACACCGGGGCATGTGGACTTCACTGCTGAGGTCGAGCGTTCCCTCAGGGTGCTGGATGGCGGTGTGGTGCTCTTCGACGGCGTTGCCGGCGTTGAGGCGCAGTCGGAAACAGTATGGCGGCAGGCTGACAAGTACCGGGTGCCCAGAATATGTTTCGTTAACAAGATGGAGCGACCTGGCGCTGATTTTTATCGGACGGTCTCTATGATAAAGAGTCGGCTTGGGGCCAGACCCCTACCGGTGCAGTTGCCCATCAGTGCTGGGGAGTCATTTGGGGGCATTATTGACCTCATCGAGAACAAGGCCTGGGCCTATGACGATGACCCGAAGGTGATGCCACAGGAGATAGCTGTTCCTGAGTCAGAGCAGGCGCGATGCACCGAATACCGACAGGCGATGATAGAGAGACTGGCTGAGGTTGATGACCATATTCTGATGGCTTACCTTGACGGTGGGGACATCACGGGCTCGGATTTGAGGCAGGCGCTAAGGAGGGCCACCCTGGCGGACAAAGTGGTACCGGTCCTTTGTGGTAGTGCCCTGAGGAATATGGGTATCCGCAAGCTGCTGGATGCGATTGTGGACTACCTGCCGTCCCCTGTGGATATGCCACCGGTGCGGGCGACCGATACCAAGTTGGGTATTGAGGTCACCCGTCCCGCCAAAGATGAGGCCCCATTTTCGGCGCTGGCCTTCAAGGTCGTCACCGACCCCTACATGGGCAGGCTGGTCTATTTCCGCGTGTACTCTGGCAGGGTGAGAGCCGGAGCCCAGATTTATAACTCAACTCGCAGTCAAAGTGAACGTATTGGTCGATTGCTCCTGATGCATGCTAATCGTCGTGAGGAGATTGATGTGGCTGATACCGGTGCCATCGTGGCTACGGTTGGCCTCAAGAACACCTTCACTGGTGATACCCTGTGCCAGTCGAACCAGCCGGTACTTCTGGAATCGATTCGCTTTCCCGAGCCGGTAATTTCAGTTGCAATTGAACCGAGGACTAGGGCTGACCAGGACAGATTGGGAGAAGCACTGCGTAAGCTGACCGAGGAGGACCCTACCTTCAAAGTCCACTTCAATGAGGAGACAGGGCAAACGGTCATTGCCGGTATGGGTGAGCTTCACCTTGAGATAATCGTACACAGGTTGCTTGCCGAGTTCGGGATGGCGGTGAAGGTGGGCAGGCCGAGGGTTGCTTATAAAGAGACAATTACATTTCCGGCGCAGGGTGAGGGCAGGTTTGTCCGGCAGACAGGGGGGCACGGTCAGTATGGCCATGTCATCATCGAATTGGAGCCGATGGAGCGTGGGGGTGGTTTTGAATTTATCAACCGCATTCGTGGAGTGGCTATTCCCAGGCAGTTTATACCGTCGGTTGAGGTCGGTATCAAGGAAGCTATGGAGACTGGGGTAGTTGCTGGCTACCCGATGATTGATGTCAAGGTGACGCTGGTCGATGGCAGTTACCACGAAGTTGATTCTTCGGAGCTTGCCTTCCGGGTAGCAGGCTCAATGGCCTTTAAAAATGGTGTTCGTAGGGCGAGACCTGTCCTGCTTGAGCCGATAATGAAGCTTGAGGTAGTCACGCCCAAGGAATTTCTTGGTGATATAATCGGTGATTTAAGTGCCAAGCGGGGAAAGATAGAGTTGATTGAAACCTATGGCGAAACATGTATTGTCCAGGCACTCCTGCCTCTAGCGGAGACCTTCGGTTATGCCACCAGCCTGCGGTCGCAGACGCAGGGCAGGGCCACCCACTCGCTGGAGTTCCATAGCTACCAGGAGTTGCCGGGTGAGATGGTAGAGCAAATTAAGGATACAGCAGGTTTTGTGAAATATGCCTAAGCAGAAGATTCGTATCAAGCTTAAGGGTTTCGACCATAAACTGGTCGACCAGTCTGCTCAGCAGATTGTCGAGGCGGTGGAGCAAACCGGCGCCGTGGTTGTCGGGCCGATACCGCTGCCGACTCAGATCAAGAAGTTCAGTGTCATCCGCTCCCCGTTTATCGACAAGGACTCCCAGGAGCAGTTTGAAATCAGGACGCATAATCGCCTGATTGATATCGTCGAAACCACCTCGAAGACGATAGATTCCCTGACCAAGCTGAATCTACCGTCCGGGGTGGAGCTTGATATTAAGCTGTAGCACAAGTTAATCTAGGCCGGGTGAGAGATGTTTCCAGGCATCATCGGTAAGAAGCTAGGTATGAGCCAGGTGTTCCGCGAGGACGGTAAGGTCGAGGCGGTGACCGCTGTCGAGGCCGGGCCATGCTGCGTGATTCAGGTCAAGACGGAGGACAAGGAAGGATACAGCTCCGTCCAGCTGGGATTTGGTGAAGACAGGCGAGTCAGCTCGCCGCAGCGGGGGCATCTCAAGGAACTGGGGAACTACCGGTATCTCCGTGAGTTCCGCTTGGATGATGACGAGACCATTCAGGTGGGTGATAAGGTTGATGTTAGCCTCTTCCAGGCTGGTGACCTGGTTGATGTTACCGGAATATCTAAGAGTAAGGGGTTTGCCGGAGTGGTGAAGCGACACCATTTCCGTGGCGGGCCTAAAACGCATGGACAGTCTGACCGGCACCGTGCCCCGGGCTCGATTGGAGCAACGACAACGCCGGGCCGGGTATTGAAGGGTACGCGCATGGCCGGCCACATGGGGGCCGACCAGGTGACGGCACGTAATCTGGAGGTAATTCGGTCAGACCCGGAGAGCAACCTGCTGCTTGTCAAAGGTGCCGTACCCGGGAGCAAGAACGGGTTGTTGCTGATAAGAAAGTCACGCGAGGGGAAGTAGGTAGATGCAGGTACCGGTATACGGGTTGACTGGGGAGGTCGTTGATAATATAGAAATTAGCGACGACGTCTTTGGCGTGCCGTTCAACGAGGCGGTGGTGCATCAGGCAGTGGTCCGGCAGCGGGCTAATGCCCGTCAGGGCACGGCTAGCACCAAGACTCGTGGTGAGGTTACCGGTAGCACGCGGAAGCTGTACCGGCAGAAGGGGACGGGTTATGCCCGGGCGGGCAGCATCAAGTCGCCTTTGCGGCGTGGTGGGGGTATCATGTTTGGCCCCAAGCCCAGGAACTACCGGCAGGCGATGCCGAAGAAGATGCGGCGTCTTGCCTTGAGGTGTGTCCTCTCTGCTAAGGCCAGAGACGGGGAACTGGCGGTTGTAGATTCGCTGGCACTGAATGAGCCGAAGAGTAAGGAGATGGACCGGATTTTACAGGCACTTAAGGTGGACTCCACTGCCCTCGTCGTCACCTCAGAGGCGAAGGCCAATGTGGTAAAATCGGCCCGTAACCTGCCGGGAATCGAGACCCGGCCAGCTGATATCCTTAACGTGGTTGATATCCTCTCCAGTAAGATGCTGCTGATGGAGGTGGCGGCAGTGCGCCGCGCTGAGCAGCTCTGGGGTGAGAGACCGCCGGAGGAGAGTGAGTGATGCACCTCTACGAGGTATTACGCCGTCCTCTGGTGACGGAAAAGAACGCACTGCTACAGACTGAAGGCAAGTATGCCTTCAAGGTGGCTGCTGGGGCCACCAAGCCGCAGATAAAGCAGGCTGTGGAAAATGCCTTCAAGGTTAAGGTTACCGGGGTCAATGTGATGACAATGCCCGGTAAGGAGCGGATAGTAGGGAGGCGGCATGTGCGGACGCCGTCCTGGAAGAAGGCGATTGTTACGCTTGAGCCGGGGAACCGGATAGAGCTATTTGATAATGTATAGATGTAAGGAGACCGTGTGGCACTAAAGACTTATCGCCCGACCTCTCCTGGAAGACGGGCCATGTCCGGCTCCAGCTTCGACGAGATAACCAAATCGAAGCCGGAGAAGTCATTGCTACAGCCTTTGAGGAAGAGGGCGGGGCGTAATAACCAGGGTCGAATAACGGTACGTCACCGGGGCGGTGGTGCCAAGCGGCAGCTGCGCATCATTGATTTCAAGCGGGATAAACCTGGTGTTCCCGGAAGGGTGGCCACGATTGAGTATGACCCCAACCGTTCGGCCAGGATTGCCCTCATCCACTATGCCGATGGGGACAAGCGTTATATTCTGGCCCCGGTGGGGCTGAGTGTTAATGACAGGGTGCAGGCCGGTCCTGATGCTGAGATTAGGCCAGGAAACTCTCTTCCCTTGAAATCAATCCCAACGGGGACTTCGATACATAACATTGAGTTGAAAGCCGGCAGGGGCGGTCAGTTGGTACGTGGTGCCGGGGTGTCTGCCCAGTTACTTGCCAAGGAAGGTGACTATGCCCATGTGAGGTTGCCCTCTGGCGAGGTACGCTTGATTCGTAGTGAGTGTATGGCTACTATTGGCCAGGTGGGTAATGTCGAACACCAGGGAATCAGCCTGGGTAAAGCCGGCCGAAAGCGATGGCTTGGCTGGCGCCCAACGGTAAGAGGCTCGGCGATGACGCCGCGGGACCATCCCCATGGTGGTGGTGAAGGGCGGAGTCCGGTGGGCTTGCCAGGGCCGAAGACACCCTGGGGTAAACCGGCACTGGGCTATAGAACACGAAAGAACAGGGCTACGGACAGTCTGATTGTCAGGCGCCGGAGGACGAAGTAAATTGTCAAGATCGGTTAAAAAAGGGCCAGCTGTCGATGTTAAGCTTCTGAAGAAAGTGGAGGCAGTCAATCTCTCTGGTGAGAAAACGGTAATAAGGACATGGTCTCGCTGGTGCACTATCCTGCCGGAGATGGTAGGGCTTACCATCGGGGTGCATGATGGTCGGAGACACGTGCCCATTTTCATCACCGAGAACATGGTGGGTCACAAACTGGGCGAGTTTGCTTATACCCGGACCTTCCGCGGGCACTCGGCCAAGGCAGAGACAACTGTTCAGAGACGGAGAAAGTAGGCCAGGCAGGGGATAAGGTGGAAGTAAAGTCTGTTGCCAAGAATACTGGCGTACCGGCTCGCAAGATGCGACGCCTGGTTGATATGATAAGGGGTAAATCGGTGGACGAAGCGATGACATTGCTGAAGTTTGCTCCTTCCCCGAACGCCCGGATTGTGGCCAGGGTGGTGAAAGCCGCTACGGCGGATGCAGAGAGTGTTTATCAGATACCGTCTTCGGAACTGAGGATTGTCGGTATCTTCGCTGACGAGGCGTTGACCTTGAAAAGGTATCGGGCCGGTGCCCGGAGGCGGGTTAAACACATCCTGAAGAGGTCCAGTCATATTACGGTTATTGTTGGTGAGCAGGAGGCTTGATGCTTAATGGGACATAAAGTCCACCCCACGGGTTTCAGGCTTGGCGTGATACGCGATTGGGATGCCAAGTGGTATGCTGACAGGCATTACTTAGAGTATCTGCAGGAAGACCTTAAGCTTCGTGAGGTTGTAGGGTCAATGTATCCTGAAGCCGGTGTCTCAACGGTTGAGATTGACCGTCAGGCAAACAATGTGTCCATGACTATTCATACTGCCCGCCCTGGTATCCTCATCGGTCGCGGTGGGCAACGGGTTGACGAGTTGAGAGCCAAGCTTGAGGGCCTCGTCGGGAAACGGGTCCAGCTGAACATACGGGAGATTCCGCAACCAGAGCTCGATGCCTACCTTGTGGCGAGAAATGTTGCCGACCAGATTGAGCGTAGGCTTGCCTACCGAAGGATTCTGAACCAGACAATACTGCGCTCGATGCAAGCAGGTGCTAAGGGGATAAAAATTAGCTGTGCTGGCAGGCTGGATGGTGCGGAAATTGCCCGGCGTGTTACGATGCACAGGGGACAGGTACCCTTGCATACCCTGCGAGCTGATATCGATTATGGATTTGCCGAGGCACGCACGGCGATGGGCAGGATAGGTGTGAAAGTCTGGCTATATAGGGGGGACGTGCTGCCGGTACCTAAGGAGGTCGAAGAAGAGGCTATTACTGAGTACGTAGAGCCAGCGGCTGTTCCGTCGCTTGAGGCGGAGGTTGCTGAAGCACCTGTCCTTGTGTCCGAAGAGTCGTCTTTAGCAGAGCCTGCCGTGGCGGAGACAGCTGAAGCAGAGGCCGAGGCTGTGGCTGAGGTCGAGCCTGCTGCTGAAGTGGAGGAGAAGCCGGCTGAGGCCAAACCGGCAACGAGGAGGCGCACCAGAAAGGCAGCCCCGGCAAAGACGAAGGTAGAGACGACTGCTGAAGCGGAGGCCGAGCCTGCTGCTGAAGTGGAGGAGAAACCGGCTGAAGCTAAACCGGCAGCAAAGAAACGTACCAGAAAGGCAGCCCCGGCAAAGACGAAGGTAGAGACGACTGCTGAAGCGGAGGCCGAGCCTGCTGCTGAAGTGGAGGAGAAGCCGGCTGAAGCTAAACCGGCAACAAAGAGACGCACCAGAAAGGCAACGCCGAAAGCCAAGGCGGAGGAGACAAAGGAGACGACGGCAGAGGGTGATGACACCACAGTAGAGCCTACTGAAGAGGATACGGCTGAGAGCCAGGGAGATAGCGATGCTACAACCTAAGCGGGTGAAATTCCGTAAGACTCATAAGGGAAGGCGTGGCGGAAAAGCGAGCGCCGGAAACACGGTTGTCTTTGGGGAGTTTGCACTCGTGGCGGAGCAATCCGCCTGGGTGACAGCTCGTCAGATTGAGGCAGCCCGGCGAGCGATGACGCATTATGTACGCCGTGGTGGTAAAATCTGGATACGTGTATTCCCGGACAAGTCGGTGACGAAGAAGGCGGCGGAGACCAGGATGGGCTCAGGTAAGGGCGCCCCTGACCACTGGGTAGCTGTCGTCAAACCGGGCAGGGTAATGTTTGAGATGGCCGGTGTTACTGAGGATGTTGCCAGGGAAGCAATGCGCCTGGCGTCGCACAAACTTCCGTTGAAAGTGAGATTTGTGACCAGACAAGCCCGCAGTGCCGGGGTCAAGCCAGAAATCAAGGAGCTGGTACAGGTTTGAAGGTTGAAGAGATGCGAGCCCTCAGCCCGACAGAACTGGCGAGGCAGTTGGAAGCGGCCCGTCGGGAGCTTTTTGACCTTCGCTTTCGGGCTGCCACCAAGCAGTTGGTGAACCATCGGGAGATTCCGAGGGCCAGGAGAGATATTGCCAGAATGCAGACAGTGCTGAGGGAGTGGGAGTTAGCGCAGAGTAACTCTGCGGAATAAGGCTATTGATTCGGCATGTTGATTTGCCGAGACCGGAGAAGGGTCTAGTCTATGGAGAGAAAGCGCAAGACCAGGCTTGGCCGTGTGGTAAGTAATAAGATGGATAAGACCGTGGTGGTGACGGTGGAAACACGTCGGCATCACCCGGTATATAAGAAGACTGTCCGCAGGATTAGCCGGTATAAGGTACATGATGAAAAAAATGAGTGCCAGCCGGGTGATACTGTTCGGCTGGAGGAGACACGCCCTCTATCTAAGGAGAAGCGGTGGCGTGTTGTTGAGATAGTTACTAAGGCGGAGCAGATAGAGGTCAGGCCGGTGGAGCTGGAAGCCCAGCCTGAGGAGGTTGTCGCGGAGCCTGAGAAAGTCGTTGCTGAGCCCGAGGAAGCGGTTGAAAGCTAATGTGGGGATAGTGTGAGTTGATACAGTCCAATACCAGACTCAAGGTAGCAGATAATACGGGTGCCCGTCAGATGATGTGCATCGGTGTACTGGGTGGCACGGGTAGAAAGTATGCCCGCGTCGGTGATGTTATCGTGGGGTCTATCAAGCGGGCCATCCCGGGTGGCGCTGTTAAGGCGGGGGATGTCGTCCGCGCGGTTATCATTCGTACCGCCAAACCCTACCGGCGTCCGGATGGCTCGTACATCAGATTTGATGAAAATGCTGCCGTGATTCTTACGGATAAGAATAATCCGCGGGGAACCCGGATATTCGGTCCGGTGGCCAGGGAGCTCAGAGAGAAGAACTTTACCAAGATAATTTCCCTGGCTCCTGAGGTGTTATGAGGAATACCGGGCTATGAAAATCAGGAAGAATGATAACGTGCTGGTTGTTACCGGCAAAGATAAAGGGAAAAGGGGCAGGGTACGGTTTGCCTATCCCAAGAAGAACCGTGTACTGGTTGAAGGTGTTAACTTTATCAAGATGCACAGTAGGGCCAGGGCGCAGATGAGCCAGGCTGGCATCGTTGAGCGCGAGGCACCGATTGATGTGTCTAACGTGATGCTTGTCTGTAGCCGCTGCAACCGGCCGGTAAGGGTAGGATTCCACAAGCTGGAGGACGGACGTAAGGTTCGTATCTGCCGTTCTTGTGGCGAGGTAGTAGATTAGATGTCGGGGCTGAAGGAAAGGTACAGAGAAGAGATAGTTCCTCGTCTGATGGAGCTTGGTGGCTACCGCAATGTGATGCAGGTGCCCAGGCTGGAGAAGGTTGTGGTGAGCATTGGCCTGGGCGAGGCCATTCAGAACGCACGGGCACTGGAGGGCGCAGAGCAAGACCTGCCGGCTATTACCGGACAGAAACCGATAGTAACCCGTGCTAAGAGGTCAATCGCCGCCTTCCGGTTGCGGACGGGGATGCCGATTGGGTTGAAGGTAACACTGCGGAAAGACCGCATGTATGACTTCCTGGAGCGGCTGGTTAGTATCGTCCTGCCTCGTATTCGGGAGTTTCGCGGTGTCCCCAGGGATTCCTTTGATGGCCGTGGTAACTATACTCTGGGATTAAGAGAGCAGACCGTTTTCCCCGAGATTGATTATGATAAGATTGATAAAGTGCGGGGTCTGGAAGTAACAATCGTAACAACTGCGAGAACCGACGAGGAGGGCAGGCAGCTCCTGGAATTGTTCGGCATGCCCTTCAGCCGGGATTGAACGGAGTTAGATGGCTAAGAAGTCGGAAATTGCCAAGTGGAGACGTCCACCAAAGTACAAGGTACAGTCTCACAATCGGTGCCATTTGTGTGGTCGGCCCCGCGCTTATATGCGTAAGTTTGGGCTGTGCCGCATCTGCTTCCGGGAACTGGCCCTGGCCGGTAAGATTCCGGGAGTAAGGAAATCGAGCTGGTAAGATATATTCATAGGGGGTAAGGGTGACTGTTACTGACCCAATTGCCGATATGTTAACCCGGGTGCGTAATGCCGTCATGGTGAGGCATGATTCAGTGATGATGCCTTCATCGAAGATGAAGCTGGCTATCGCCAGTATCCTTAAGGAAGAGGGCTTTATCAGTGACTATGAGGTTGTCCGGGATAAAACACAACGGGTTATCAAGATTCACCTCAAGTATCGGGAAAGGAACGAGCCTGTCATTTCCGGGCTGGAACGTGTCAGTAAACCCGGTCTGAGAGTCTACGTCCAGAAAAAGGAAATCCCCCGTGTTTACGGGGGACTGGGGGTTGCCATCCTGTCAACTCCCGAAGGGGTAATGACTGGCCAGCAGGCGTGGAGGCGGGGAGTCGGTGGCGAGCTACTATGCTACGTATGGTAAATTTTTGGAGTAATACCAATGTCTAGGATAGGGAAAATGCCGGTGCCTGTGCCCGTGGGGGTGTCAGTGGACATCAGCGAGGGCGAGGTCACCGTAAAGGGGCCTAAGGGAGAACTGCGGCGTCAGTTCAATCCGGATATGCTGATTGAGCTGCGAGAGGGTGCCCTGACAGTATCGCGTCCCGATGATGACCGGGTGCACCGTTCCCTGCACGGGCTGACACGGGCCCTGCTTGCCAACATGGTGGAGGGGGTGACCGGTGGTTTTGAAAGGACTCTGGAGATTGTGGGGGTAGGTTATCGGGCTGAGAAGAGGGGGGACAACCTGGTAATCAATATTGGCTTTTCCCACCCGGTTGAGGTGAAGCCTTTACCGGGCATAACTCTGGAAGTCGAGGGGAACAACCGCATGAAGGTTATCGGGATTGACAAGGAAGTGGTGGGTGAGATGGCTGCCCGAATCAGGGCAATCCGCCCCCCCGATGCTTATAAAGGAAAAGGTATCCGCTACAGCGGAGAGGTGGTCCGTTTGAAACCAGGTAAGGCCGGTAAAGCGATAGGGAGAGGATAAGTGGGCCAAAAACACCGGAGAGTCGCTCGTATGCGGCGGCATGCCCGCGTCAGGGCTAGTGTGAAAGGTACTGCCACCCGGCCGCGTTTGTGCGTATTTCGCAGCCTGAACCATATCTATGCTCAGGTTATTGACGATACTGCCGGTCATACCCTAGTGGCGGCATCGACCCTTGACCAGGAGGTGAAGGGCGAGCTGGATGGCAAGAACAAATCGGGGAAGTCCGGCCTTGTCGGTATGATGCTAGCAAAACGGGCGCTTGCCAAGGGGATAACTCAGGTGGCCTTTGACCGCGGCGGTTTCAAGTACCATGGTCGGGTCAAGGCATTGGCTGATGCTGCTCGTAAGGAAGGACTGAAGTTTTGAGGGGAGTAGTGCTGGAGTAGACTATGGTAGTGTTGAGTAAAATAGACCCTACTGATCTGGTGTTGACCGATAAGCTGATATATATCAACCGTGTCGCCAAGGTGGTGTCGGGGGGTAAACGTCTCAGCTTTAGTGCTCTGGTGGTGACCGGTGATGGTCATGGTCATGTCGGCGTTGGCATCGGTAAGGCTAACGAAGTACCGCTGGCGATTAACAAGGCCAATGCAACTGCGAGGAAGCAACTCATCAAGGTCAACCTATCGGGGTCGACCATTCCTCATGAGATAACGGTTAAGTATGGGGCAGCCCGGGTTATGCTGAAACCGGCGGCACCGGGTACCGGTATCATCGCTGGCGGTAGTGCTCGCGCTGTGCTGGAGGTAGCTGGGGTCAGGGATATCCTGACAAAGTCATTAGGCAGTGCTAATAAGGCTAACGTGGCCAGGGCAACGATTCTCGCCCTGAGCAAACTGAGGGACCCGGCCAGAGAGGTGGCCAGACGAAAGGGGCTGCCTGAGCCTGAGGAGACTGTGACTGATGACTAAACTAAGGGTTACCTGGGTCAAGAGCGATATTGGTTACAGTCGGAACCAGCGGCGGACATTGCGGGCCCTGGGTTTCCGTCGACTTAACCAGAGTGTTGTTCACGAAGACTCCGGTTCCATCAGGGGTATGATTGTGAAAGTCAGGCATTTGCTTAAAGTGGAGGAAGCGAAGTGAGATTGGATGCGCTTTCCCCGTCGCCTGGCTCGCGAAAAGCGAAGAAACGCGTTGGCCGGGGGAATGGCAGTGGACATGGGACCTATTCGGGACGGGGTAGCAAAGGTCAGAAATCTCGCGCCGGTCATCGGATGATACCCGGCTTTGAAGGCGGGCAATTGCGGCTTATCGAGCGTTTGCCGCACAAGCGTGGCTTCACCAATATCTTCCGTACCGAATACTGCGTCGTCAAACTGGCAAGACTGAATTCGTTTGAGGCGGGTAGTGAGATTGACCCGGAAAAGTTGGTGGCTGCCGGGATAGTCAAGTCCCTGCGCAAGCCAATTAAAATACTGGCGGATGGTGATGTTGACCATCCCCTTTCGGTAAAGGCACACAAATTCTCGGCTGCTGCCAGGGCCAAGATTGAGGCGGCTGGGGGTAAAGCGGAGGAGGTGGTAAATGCGGCCGCGGCAGACTAGGCCCCGTTTAATACAGGCGATGCTCGATGCCTTCCGGCTGCCTGACCTGAGGAAGCGACTCCTCTTCACCTTTGCTATGCTGGTGATCTTCCGCTTCGTGGCTCATGTACCGCTCCCCGGAGTGAACCCAGATGCCCTCAAGAGCTTCTTTGAGAGCAACGCTATGCTGGGCTTTCTCGATATGTTCAGTGGCGGTGCCATGAAGAATTTCAGCGTGGCGGCGATGGGCGTTTATCCCTATATAACGGCATCGATTATAATGACGCTGATGACTCCGGTGATTCCGCGGTTGCAGATGCTCTCTCAGGAGGGAGAAGCTGGTCGGGACAAGATTAACCGGATTACTCACTGGCTGACGATTCCCCTGGCCGGTGTCGCCGGTTTCGGGCAAATACAATTGCTGAGAGCTAACGGGGCAATTGACGTCACCGGCGGACTGCCGATGGTGGCAATGATTTTTTCCATCATTGCCGGCACGGTTTTCCTGGTCTGGCTGGGTGAACTGATTACGGAGTACGGTATCGGTAATGGGGTATCGATAATAATCTTTGGTGGGATTGTGGCCGGATACTGGCAGACCTTTGGGACGGGCATGCTTGCGGGGCAGCAGGGGGAGCTTGTGGGGCTGGTAGCCTATGCACTTATTATGCTGGCCACAGTAGTGTTGATAGTCATTTTCACCGAGGCCCACCGGCGGGTGCCGGTGCAGTATGCCCGCACCACCTTTCGTGGTGGCCGCATGTACCGGCAATCGGGGGGAACCCATATCCCGCTACGGGTAAACAGTGCCGGGATGATTCCCCTTATCTTCGCGATGTCACTGGTAATCTTCCCGGGTATGATTGCCAGCTATTTCGCCAATGCACCGGGGCAGCCGGAGAACTTTGCCAACCACATCGCCAATATATTTAATGCCAATGCAGCTTTGCCGGAAGCCCTGATTTACTGGGGGCTGTACTTTCTGCTGGTGATTGGCTTTGCCTTCTTCTATACGATGGTCATGTTTCAGCAGCAGGACCTGCCGGGGACCTTGCAGAGGCAGGGAGGTTTCATTCCCGGAATCAGGCCGGGCAAGAATACGTCTACTTATCTTAACCATGTTATCAACCGTATTACGACAGTCGGTGCCCTTTTCTTGGCATTCGTAGCCATAATACCGTTCCTCGCCCGGACAGTCACTGATGTCCAGGCGATACAGCTGTCAAGCATGGGACTATTGATTGTGGTCGGTGTGGTGCTGGACACGATGAAGCAGGTGGAAGCACAATTGACAATGAGGCGCTATGAAGGCTTTATCAAGTAGGAGCAAAGGTGTATATTATTTTTCTCGGTGCCCCCGGGGCAGGGAAGGGAACACAGGCCGCAACTGTGGCTGAGAAGCTTAAGTTGGCCCATATCGCCACCGGCGATATGTTCCGGGAGGCTCAGAAGCAGGAAACCGAGCTGGCGAAGCAGGCCAAGGGTTATATGGAGAAGGGGATGCTCGTCCCTGACGAGATTACAATACAGATGGTTCTGGAGCGTATCACAGCGCCGGACTGTGAGCGGGGGGTGATTTTTGATGGTTTCCCCAGGACCCTGGAACAGGCCAAAGCACTGGACGAGGCCCTGGAGAGGCAGAGTAAAATGATAGACAGTGTGGTTTACATAAAAGTTACTGATGCCGAGTTGCTGGAGCGGCTAGGCGGACGCTGGATTTGCCGCCAGTGCCAGACACCGTATCATATGGTGAATTCGCCTCCCCGGACGCCGGGCAGGTGCGACCGGTGCGGTGGCGAGCTCTATCAGCGCCCTGACGATACGCCAGAGACGGTCAAGAAGCGGTTGCGTGTCTATTTTGCTGAGACGGCACCCCTGATTGACTATTATGCCCGGGCGGGCAAGCTGCTTGAGGTAGGCGGGGAAGGCAGCGTCGACGAGGTGCGAGAGAGGATACTAACGTCACTGGAGAAGAGGTCTGTTAAATAACAGGAATAGGGATGAGTATTATTATAAAGTCTGACCATGAAATTGAGTTGATGCGTCAGGCTGGTAGGATTGTAGCGACGGTTCTGGAGGTGCTGAGGGCACGAGTAAAACCGGGAATGCGTACCGAAGAATTGGACGTAATTGCTGCCGAAGAGGCGCAGAAGCTGGGCGGCCAGCCTTCGTTTAAAGGTTATCGGGGATTCCCCGCCAACCTTTGTGTATCGGTAAATGACGAGATTGTGCATGGTATCCCGGGAAAGAAGGTGCTCTGCCAGGGTGATATCGTTTCACTGGATTTCGGGGTTATCTATCAGGACTTCCAGGGTGATGCTGCCATTACTGTCGGTGTAGGTGATGTCAGTCCGGAAGCTAAACGACTTATGGAGGTGACCGAGGGTGCCCTGAAGGCTGGCATCGCGACAGCCCGACCAGGAGCGAGGTTAGGGGATATCTCGGCGGCGATTGAGCAATATGTGGAATCGAGAGGTTATTCGGTAGTGCGTGAATATACCGGCCACGGCATCGGTCGGAATATGCATGAGGACCCGCAGGTGCCTAACTGTACCACGCCAGCATTCGGGCTTATGCCGGGGACCGGGCCGGAGTTGAAGAAGGGGATGACACTGGCTCTTGAGCCGATGGTGAATGTGGGTGATTGGACAACTAAACGGGATGATGACAACTGGACAGTGCGTACCAGAGATGGCAGTCTTTCGGCGCACTTTGAGAACACTATTGCTATCACTGATGGAGAACCTGAAGTCCTCACCAGGGTGTGAGTGCGAAGCCTATGCCAAAGAAGGAAAGTATCGAGGTAGAGGGGGTGGTCACTGAGGCATTGCCGAACGCCATGTTTCGGGTCGAGTTGCCAAATGGACATCAGGTACTGGCCCATATCTCAGGCAGAATAAGGGTGCACTACATCAGAATCCTGCCCGGTGATAGGGTATTAATTGAGTTGTCTCCCTATGACCTGAGTCGGGGTCGGATAACTTACCGGTTCAAGTGAGAGGAAATTAATATGAAGGTCAGAGCTTCAGTTAAAGCCAGATGTGAGAAGTGCAAGATAATAAGGCGGCGGGGAGTAGTCCGGGTGATTTGCTCCAAGCCCAGCCATAAACAGAGACAGGGCTGATATCCTGCTGGGGAAGGAGGTAGTCTGATGCCGCGTATCGCTGGGGTTGACATACCGAGAGACAAGCAAATCTGGGTGTCACTGCAATATATCCATGGGATTGGCTCCGCACTGAGCCACAAGGTTCTGGAGCATACCAGTATCAATGCCGAGACCAAGGCGGATGACCTCACCGAAGAAGAGGTCAACAGGCTCCGAGAGTATATTGACCGGGAGTATCGGGTTGAGGGCGAGCTCAGGAAGGAAGTGAGCTTCAACATCAAGCGCCTTACTGAGATTGGCAGCTACCGGGGCCACAGGCATCGCTATAGCCTGCCGGTCAGGGGGCAACGGACCCGCACTAATGCTCGTACTCACCGTGGTTCGCGAAAGACTGTGGCCGGCAGAGGTAAGAAGCGCGGTGCCACCAAGAAGTAATCGGACTTAGCTTAGACAGGAGGGCCGGATGCCAGCAAAGAAACGGACCAGGGCAAGGAGAAGAGAACGCAGGGTCGTTCCTGCAGGGAGGGCCTATATTCAGTCCACCTTTAACAATACTCTAGTGACGCTGACTGACCCCGAGGGGAACGTTATTGCCTGGGGCAGTTCCGGGACGGCCGGATTCAAGGGTTCGCGTAAGGGCACACCCTATGCTGCCCAACTGGCTGCACAGGATGCGGCGCGCAAGGGGATGGCCCAGGGCTTGCGACAGGTGGATGTTTATGTTAAAGGGCCGGGTAGCGGGCGTGAGGCAGCCCTCCGTGCTCTGCAGAGTTCTGGCTTGAATATTACCAGTATCAGGGATGTAACCCCGATACCACACAACGGGTGTCGACCACCTAAGAGGAGAAGGGTGTAAAATATTACTGATGACAACAGTAGCAAAAAAGGCTCGGTGCCGTGTAATGGGCACTTAGTTACTGAGAGGAGATAGAAGTAGGATAGAAAATGGCAAGATATATTGGCTCTGTCTGTCATTTATGTCGGCGGTGTGGTGATAAGCTGATGCTCAAGGGTAGTCGCTGCTACACGCCGAAGTGTGCCATGGAGCGGAGGCGGCGGCCTACCGGGCAGCGGTTCCGTCGGCGTCGGGTTTCCGAGCGTGCTCTGCAACTGGCGGAGAAGCAGAAGGCTCGTTACACCTACGGCGTGCTGGAGAGGCAGTTCCGGAGGACTTTCGCTCAAGCTGAGCGGCAGCCTGGCATTACTGGCGACAATCTTAT
Organism: uncultured Dehalococcoidales bacterium; assembly: GCA_964611805.1. Classification (GTDB taxonomy): domain Bacteria; phylum Chloroflexota; class Dehalococcoidia; order Dehalococcoidales; family Fen-1064; genus W589. Next base: position 28,421 of record CAZTBG010000007.1, read on the forward strand.
CGCATTGCTGGAGAGGCGGCTGGATAATGTGGTCTACCGTCTCGGATTTGCCGATTCCAGAAATCAGGCCCGCCAGATTGTGTTGCATGGGCATATCGTTTTGAACGGTCGCCGGACGAGTATCCCGTCCTGTCTGGTAAAAGAAGGGGACACCATCTCCTGGCGGGAAGGCAGTACCAGGACCGAGTATTTCAAACAGGTTGCGGGAGAAATCGGGTCAAAGTCTATCCCGAACTGGCTCGGACTTGACAGGGATAGTCTTGTCGGGCAGGTTATATCCATGCCGACGCCTGAAGACGCCGGGGCTAAGTTTGAGGGACAGAGTATCGTTGAGTACTACTCGCGGTAAGGCCGTGTGGTAGGCACGATAAGGAGGTAGGAGTTTGTCTCTATCGGCAATAACTAAGATTGAGTGCGTCGAAACTAGGGACAACTACGGACGCTTTGTGGCTGAGCCACTGGACAAAGGCTTTGGTATGACCCTGGGGAATGCCCTGAGGCGAATACTGCTTGGTCATCTCACGGGAGCGGCCATCACCCGGGTCAGGATTGAGGGGATTCAGCACGAGTTCTCTCCCATTCCTCACGTGAGGGAGGATGTCATCGAGTTCCTCCTTAACGTGAAGGCAATACGGCTGAAGCCAATCGCAGACCATCCTGGAAGATTGGTCCTGGATATGGCGGGGGAGGGACGTGTCTGTGCAGCTGACATTAACCCTTCATCTGACTTCGAGATAGCCAACCCTGAGCTATACCTGGCGACGATGGACTCTCCGGAGGCCAGGCTTTTTGTTGAGTTTGATGTGGAGATAGGTGAGGGCTACAGGGAAGCAGAGTCCGGTGATAGTCTGTCAGTAGGGGTAATTCCGGTAGACGCCATCTTCACCCCGGTACGTAAGGTTAACTACACAATCGAACCGCTACACGTTGGTCGTGAGACCAGCCATGAGCGGTTGTATCTTGAGATATGGACTGACGGCACTATCGAGCCAGGTGAGGCCATGAGCAAGAGTGCCAGTATTCTAATCAGTATGTTGAACGCATTTGTCAACTATGGCATTGCCGCCCCGGTCGAGGCTGAGAAGGAGTTCGCTGAGCTGGCCATGACCGAAGAGCAGTACAACATGCCGGTGGAGCAGCTTGCCCTTTCCGTCCGGACGATGAATTGTCTGAGGCGTGGTAACATTACTACCGTGGGGGAGTTGATTAGCCGTGGTGAGAAGGGACTCCTGGCGCTGCGGAATTTCGGGCAGAAATCTAGGCAGGAGATTGAGGAACGGCTCAATGAGATAGGGCTCTCACTCAGTCCCAAACCTGAAGAAGCAGAAGAGCCCGCAGAAGGGGAGGCTGAGGACCTGGTGCCCAGCGCCGCTGAAGCGGCTGCAACCTCCGGGGCCGAGGGTGAAGCTGGAGAAGATGAGAACCGTAACGACGAGTGATAGAAACGGGTAAATAGCATGGGGCATAAAATATCCGGCAGGAAACTGGCCAGGTCTTCAGGTTACCAGAGGGCGATGCACCGCAACCTGGTGACTGACCTTTTGAACTATGAAAAGATTACAACCACCGAGGCCAGGGCCAAGCAGGTGCGCGGCCTGGCGGAGAAGATGGTCACGCTGGGTAAAGAGGGCAGCTTACACTCCCGCCGCCAGGCGCTGACGTTTATCCTCAGCAAAAAGGTGACCGATAAAGTGTTTGATGAGCTGGCGGCACGTTATGCGGAGCGACCCGGTGGTTATACAAGGATTATCAAGCTGGGTCCCAGGCAGGGTGATGGGGCCGCAATGGTCCAGCTTGAGCTGGTGAAATGATGTTATCTACCGTGGCTGATTCTGAAGTAGAGAGGGGCAACCTGGTGACGACCACGAGGATGGCGCTGGTTGTGGAGTATGATGGCACCAACTACTACGGCTCCCAGTGGCAGGCCGCTCTGCCTACCATTCAGAGTGAGATAGAGAGGGCGTTGCTGGGACTGACCGGAGAGACAATCCGGGTAGCAATGGCCAGTCGCACTGATGCCGGGGTACATGCCCAGGGACAGGCTGTCAGCTTCCTGACCGGCTCGGCGCTGCCCCGGGAGACATTTGTCAGTGGGCTGAACCACTACCTGCCACGGGACATTGCCGTAAAGTCAGCGCATACTGTGGAGGGCTCCTTTGAGGTCCGGCGCGCTTCTGTGAGCCGGCAGTACCGCTATAGTATATTAAATACCCAGGCCCGCTCGCCACTCCGGGAAGCCTTCACCTACCGCGTTGTCGGTGCTCTGGATGTTGATATGATGAATCGGGCATGCCGGGCCCTTGTCGGTGAGCACGACTTCGCCTCGTTTGCCAGCGGCATCGGTGGCGAGGAGAAGAGTACGGTGCGGCGAGTCTATCAGGCTGAAGTTACCAGGAAGGGGGACCTTGTGGTTCTTGACATGGTAGCCAATGCCTTTGTGCGCCACCAGGTGCGCAGTACCGCCGGCTGTCTCGTCACCATTGGCCTGGGCAGGATGAGTCTGGGCGAGTTTTACAGTATAATCGAGGCAAAGCAGCCGGGGCTGGCCGGGCCGACACTACCGGCATGCGGGCTTTGCCTGGTGCGGGTGGACTACCTCCATCCTTTTGAGGAAGGGAACAATGACTAAGACCTATAGTGTTAAGGCCTCTGACATTGAGCGGCAGTGGCACACAATTGATGCCTCTGACGAAGTCCTGGGCAGGCTGGCAACAAGGATTGCCACACTGCTTATGGGCAAGCACAAGCCGATGTTCTGCCGTAACCTGGACGTGGGTGATTTCGTGGTTGTTATTAACGCCGATAAAGTAAGGTTTACAGGTGACAAGGCCAGGCAGAAGATGTACTACCGGCATTCTGGATACCCTGGTGGGCTGAAGAGTACCAGTCTGGAGAAGATGATGCAGACCCACCCCACCAGGGTGATTGAGCACGCTGTTAAGGGCATGCTGCCGCGAAATAAACTGAGTGCGGGTATGATGAAGCGTCTCAAGGTGTATGTCGGTGATAGTCATCCTCATCAGGGACAGGTCAGTTCGCCAGAGGTGAATGCATAAATAATGGCTATTGTTGAAGGGCAGGCAACAGTCATTGGGCTTTAACTTACAGCGAAGCGAAAAGAGGAAGATTTAGTTGGCGGAACAGAACTACTTTTATGGGACTGGCCGGCGCAAGACGGCAGTCGCTCGAGTGAAACTGACACCGGGCGGTGGTGGTGCCATTATTGTCAATGGTATTCCTTATGAGGAACTGTTTCCCCGTATCGAGCAACGGAACACGGTGGCGAAGCCTCTTATGGTTACCGGTACCCTTGACAAGTATAACGCCGTCGTCAAGGTTACCGGGGGTGGCGTCAATGGCCAGAGCGGGGCTGTCTGTCACGGTATCGCCCGGGCATTACTGAAGGCGGACGAAGGTCACCGGTCAGTGCTGCGCCAGCACGGACTACTCACTCGTGATGCCCGGGTTAAAGAGAGGAAAAAGCCCGGTCTCAAGCGGGCCCGTAAGGCGCCGCAATACACCAAGCGTTAGTTGTCCTGAAAGCTCTGCCTTTGGCAGGCCCCTCACTCAGTTCCGCTGCTGAAGTCATGCTGATGTTACTGGTTGGACTGGGGTGCCAGCATGGTTGACGAGATGCCTGAGATGTCTTTGAAGGCCATCGGCGTGGTGCATAATGGGCTTAGTACACCGCCGACGCCGCGCAGTGACTGGGAGAAAATGACCTCCGAGATTGTGATTGATAGTCGCCTGACCGAGGCACTCGACGGTATTGAGGGGTTCTCCCACATTATCGTCCTCTTCTGGATGCACCGCCTCCCCAAAGGTGATACTCCTCTCATGCAGCGTCCTATGGGCAATCCCGCCCGTCCGCTCAAAGGACTTTTTGCCCTGCGGACGCCGAACCGGCCAAATCCCATCGGTAAAACGACGGCCAGGCTGCTGGAGCGCCGGGGCAACATACTGAGGGTTGAGGGACTTGACGCTCTCGATGGCTCTCCTGTAATAGATATTAAACCGTATCTGCCGGGGTATGACGCAGCAATTGATGCTACAGTCCCTGCCTGGATAATCCATGATTAAGGAGAAGTTGCTGAATATTTATCATCGTCTTCTGGAATACTACGGACCACAGCACTGGTGGCCGGGGGAGGAGCCGTTTGAGGTGATGGTCGGTGCTGTCCTTACTCAGTCAGCCGCCTGGACTAACGTGGAGAAGGCAATCAGAAATCTGAGGGAAGCCGGGGCGCTTTCGCCGGAGGCTTTACGCCGGCTGCCCGTATCTGAACTGGCTGCCCTCATCTTCCCCAGCGGTTACTACAATGCCAAAGCCATCAAGCTAAAGGCCCTGGCTGACTATCTGGGTAAATATCAGGACGACCTTGAGCGGATGTTTGCGGTCGATACCTGCCAGCTCCGTCGTGAGCTTCTGGGAGTGCATGGTATCGGTGAGGAGACCGCCGATTCGATATTGCTCTATGCCGCTGACCATCCTGTTTTTGTGGTTGATGCTTATACCCGCCGCATTTTCGGTCGCGCTGGTCTGGCACCGGCCGGGGGCCGCTATAGCGATTATCAAGGTCTCTTCATGGAGAACCTGCCGGCGGATGTAGGTCTTTTCAACGAATATCATGCCCTGCTGGTCTGCCTCGGGAAAAACGTCTGCCGCAGACGCCCTTTCTGCCAGCAGTGCTGTCTCAATGGTGATTTCTGTCACTTTGGTGAGGCTAGTTAGGAGGATATATGCTCATTGGCCTGCTCTCGGACACTCACATCGCCTTTCCCAGTCAACCACTTCCTCCGCAGGTGCTGACTGCCTTCAAGGGTGTTGACCTGATTCTGCACATGGGGGATGTCTGGATTCCCTCGGTGCTGGATACACTGGAGTCCGTGGCCCCGGTGCTTGCTGCCAGGGGTGATGACGATATGGATGAAGATTTCGGTGAAGATAGCCGGATGAAAAGGACACAGGTACTGGAGGTAGAGGGGATTACACTCTGGGCAACCCATATCAAACCGCGCTATGGACAGATTGTCCCTCAGGAGCAGACCAATTCGTACTCCGCGATTTTTGGTCAGCGGACGACTGATGACCTCGTAGACCCTCCTGACGTGGTCGTCTTCGGGCACACCCATTTTGCTGAAATTGATGAATACAAGGGGGTTTTGCTGGTAAATCCTGGCAGCCCCACTATGCCGAGTTATATCCCCAAGCTGGGCAGCGTCGGTCTGTTGACCGTGAAAAACGGCGAGGTAGAGGCACGCCTGGTGGACCTTGAGTGAGGCCTGGGGCCTATTTGACGCCACCAGCGATGTTGGTTAAGATAGGCTTTGCTGTTAGCAGGGGCCGTCGTTACGGTTTGCAAGAGAGAAGCCATGTCCTATTCGGTGATTAACTACAGCAAGAGACAATACGTCGCAGTCATCACTCTCCACCGGCCTCAGGCGGGTAACGTTATTAATCAACAACTCGCTCAGGAGATGGCAGAGGTTTGCCAGGAGATAAACCAGGATGATGAAGTTCGTGTTATCGTTGTTACTGGTGCCGGGGAAGTTTTCTGTGGTGGTAGTGAGTTAGCCGTACCCTGTGGGGTTGCGGCTGCGGTGGCCGGCCTGGAACAACCGGTGATTGCGGCTATCAATGGGGATGCCCTGGGGCAGGGATTAGAGCTGGCGTTGAGCTGTGATATCAGGATAGCCGTGAAAGAAGCAAAGATGGGCTTCCCCCAGGTGACTACGGGTCTTCCCCCGATGGATGGCGGGACACAGCGGTTGTCCCGTATCGTTGGCAGAGGCAAGGCCCTGGAGATGCTCTTCACCGGAGAAACAATCAGTGCTGAGGAGGCACTTTCTATTGGGCTGGTCAACAAAGTAGTCGAGCGGAAGGCACTGGCTTCCGAAGCGGAAACACTGGCCGAGAGCCTGGCGTCTAAGGCACCGCTTGCCCTCAGGTATGTCAAGGAAGCTGTCAATAAGGGACTCGACCTGACACTTGACCAGGGTCTCCGCCTTGAGGCAGACCTCTATTTCCTGCTACACACAACGGCTGACCGTACCGAAGGTATCAGGGCATTTCAGGAAAAGAGGTCGCCCGAGTTTAAGGGTCAGTAGTAGAAATCCATGAGCGATTTCGAGACAATCATCTACGAAAAGCAAGATAGCGTCGGTTATATCACGCTCAACCGACCCAGGGTGCTTAACGTATATAATATGCAGATGCGCGATGAGCTGTTTCAGGTGCTGGGTGCTGTCAAGGATGACCCTGAGGTGAAGGTTGGGGTGCTCAGGGGTGCCGGGGAGAGGGCCTTTTGTGCCGGGGCTGACCTGACCGAGTTCCTCACGGCACCTTCACCGATAATTGCCCGCCGGGTACGCTGGCAACGAGATGTCTGGGGCCTTTTCCTGAGTATCGACAAGCCGATGATTGCTGCCCTGCACGGCTACGTGTTCGGGTCCGGGATTGAGATGGCGCTGTGCTGTGATATCAGGGTGGCTTCGGATGATGTCCAGCTTGGTGTTCCCGAAACAGGACTGGGCATAATACCAGCCGCCGGCGGCACCCAGACATTGCCTCGGACAATAGGCAGGGGGTATGCTCTGGATTTGCTGCTGACCGGCCGCTGGATTAAAGCAGAAGAGGCGCTCCAAATGAAGCTGGTCAACCGGGTAGTGCCCCGGCAAGACTTGTGGCCGGAGGTTGACCAGCTAGCCAGGAAGATTGGGGTGCACGATGCAAATATGCTAAGCTATGCCAAGCAGGCGGTGACCCGGGGGCTTGACCTGACTCTGGAACAGGGACTTGAGCTTGAGTCAAGGCTGGGAGCCAGGCTGCTTGAAGAAATGATACAGGAGGAAGCGATATGAATACCGCGGAGTTTCTTACCATTGCTACGGCAATCTGTCCAGACAAGGAGGCGATAGTCTTCGAAGGTGAACGGTTTACCTTTAGCCAGCTAAATGAGCGGGTGAATCGGCTGGCGAATGCCCTGGCTACCCTCGGAGTGGAGAAGGGCGAACGGGCGGCACTGCTCCATGTTAACTGCAACCAGTGTATTGAGACCTACTTCGCCGTCGCCAAGCTGGGTGCCATCTACGTACCACTCAACTTCAGGGCGAAGCAGCATGAGCTGTCCTATATGATTAATACCGCCGAGGTGCATACGGTACTGGTCGGCGAGCGTTACCTTGAATTGATAGACTCAATCAGGACGGAAATGCCGAGTGTGAAGAACTTCATCTCGATTGATGTTCCCCACGATGGCATGGTTTACTATGAAGATATCTTATCGGCAGCAAGTGATGATGAGGTATTCACTGAGATAGATGATGATGACATCACGATACTGATGTACACCGCCGGCACTACCGGTTTTCCCAAAGGTGTCATGCTGTCCCACAACAGCTTTTCCATCTATGTGCTGGAGAACGTCACGCCAGCCGACCCGGCGGTGGATGAGAACAATATCCTGACAGTCCCCCTATATCACGTTGCTGGTATTCAAGCAATGATGGCGGCAATCTACGGCGGCCGGACGCTGGTGATGGAGAGGCAGTTCGAGCCGGCGGAATGGATGGGGCTGGTACAGAAAGAGAAGGTAGGCAGGGCGATGATGGTGCCCACCATGCTGAAGCAACTGATGGACAATCCTGATTTCGAGAAATACGACCTGAGCAGTCTCAAGGTAATTACCTATGGTGCCGCTCCGATGCCGCTGCCGGTAATTAAAAAGGCGATGGAGGTCTTTCCGGGGGTCAGTTTCATAAATGCCTTCGGGCAGACGGAGACCGCCTCGACCATTACCACCCTGAATCCGGAGGACCATATGATAACCGGTACCGAGGAGGAGAAGGAGAAGAAACTGAAGAGGCTTACCTCAATTGGCCGGCCGATGTCGGATGTTGAGATGAAGATAATGGATGAGGAGGGCAATGAGCTACCTCCGGGAGACGTTGGTGAGATTGTTGCCCGGGGTCCCAGGGTTATGAGCGGCTACTGGAAGGAAGAGGAGAAGACGGCCAAGACAATCGATAAAGACGGCTGGGTCCACACTGGCGATATGGGTTACGTGGATGAGGACGGCTATTTCTTCCTGGCAGGAAGGAACACCGATATGATTATCCGGGGAGGGGAGAACATCTCTCCGGAGGAAGTTGAGGCGGTGCTCCACCAGTATCCTAAAATCGAAGAAGCCGCTGTAATTGGAGTCCCGGACGAAGATTGGGGTGAAGTACCTATCTGTGTGGTTGTTCTCAAGGAAGGGGAAAAAGCCACGGCTGACGAGATAATGGAGCACTGCCGCCAGGCGTTGGCCAGCTACAAGCGGCCGAGGTCGGTAGTCTTCACCGAAGAGCTTCCGCGGAACCCGATGGGTAAGGTTCTGAAACGGGTGCTGCGTGAGCAGCATGGCGGTGCCAGCGGTTCGGGGGACAAGAAGTAGGGTGCAGGGCGCGGTTTGAGGAGACTATGGACTTTGCTCTAACTGAAGACCAGAAAATGCTCCGGACAATGGTCCGGGACTTTGCCGAGAGGGAGCTGGAGCCGATTGCTGCCGAGATAGACGAGGAGTCCAGGTTCCCTGCCGAGAGTATTAGGAAAGCAGCCGAGCTCGGGCTTATGGGTATCGGCTATCCCGAGAAGTATGGCGGCAGTGGTGGTGGGGCAATTGAGCAGGTAATTACCTTTGAGGAAGTGGCACGGGTCTGTGCTGCCACTGCGGTAGTAATTATTGCCAGTAATGAGCTTGCTGGCCACCCGATTTACGTTCATGGTAACGAGGAACAGCGGCAGCAGTATTTAACGCCACTACTCAGGGGTGAGAAGCTGGGGGCCTTCGGACTGACTGAGGCTGGTGCTGGTAGCGATGTTGCCTCGATGGAGATGACAGCGAAGTGGCAGAACGGCGGTTATGTCCTCAATGGCAATAAGCTGTTCATTACCAACGGTGCCGAGGCTGATATCATAGTCACTTTTGCCACGGTTGACCGGTCTCAGGGATACCGGGGCGTTACTGCTTTCATCGTGGAGAAGAGCACACCTGGTTTTTCGGTGGGCAAGCACGAGCGAAAGCTGGGGATACGGGCTTCATCGACGGCTGAGCTGGTGTTTGAAGACTGCTTTGTCCCTGAGGTAAACCGGCTTGGGGACGAGGGGCGCGGTTTCCGGATAGCCCTTGAGAGCATCGATTCCAGCCGTATCGGTATTGCCGCCCAGGCGGTCGGTATTGCCCAGGGGGCATTTGACAAGTCCCTGGCCTATTCTAAGGAGCGCCAGCAGTTCGGTGAGCCAATTGCCAACTTCCAGGCGATACAGTGGATGCTGGCCGATATGGCGACCCAGATTGATGCGGCAAGGCTGCTGACATGTCGGGCGGCCTATCTGAAGGACCAGGGTCTGGAATTTGTTAAAGAGGCCTCGATGGCCAAGGTATTTGCTGCTGAGACCGCCATGTCTGTCACCACCAGGGCTGTCCAAATACATGGCGGCTATGGCTATACCAAGGACTACCCTGTAGAGCGCTATTTCCGTGATGCCAAGATAACGGAGATATACGAAGGTACCTCGGAGATGCAGCGGATGACTATCGCCCGACAGCTTTTGAGGGAGAATTGAGCTTGTGTTGCTTCTGAGGAGGCGCGGGTAGATTTGAGCAAAGAATCCAGAGGCAAGGGAAACATCCGTTATGACGATGTTTACCGGCATTCCGTAGCTGACCCTGAGGACTTCTGGGGCAGGATTGCCCAGGAGCTTCACTGGTACCAGAAGTGGGAGAGGGTCCTTGATGAGTCAAATCCTCCCTTTTTCCGCTGGTTCGTTGGAGGCAGGACAAACCTGTGCTATAATGCTGTAGACAGACATATCCTGAACGGTCTCGCTGAAAAAACGGCTCTTGTCTGGGAGAGTACTGCCCAGGGGAAATCTGAGAAGATTACCTATGGTGAGCTGTACCGGCGTGTCAACCAATTTGCCAGCGTCCTCAAGAGTTTCGGGGTGGAGAAGGGGGACCGGGTTGCTATCTACCTGCCCATGATACCGGAGACTGTCGTTGCCATGCTTGCCTGTGTGCGTATCGGGGCGATTCATGTGGTTGTCTTCACCGGGTATGGTGTTGATGCCCTGGCTAACCGGCTGGCGGATTCAGGGCCGAAGGTCCTGGTAACGGCGGATGCTGGCCTGCGGAGGAACCAGACGGTCCTTCTCAAGGATACTGTCGATGAGGCCCTGAAAAAGATACCGATGGAGAGGGTGGTTGTGCTGAACAGGGGTCTGGCAGAAGTTAACCTGACGGAAGGCCGGGACTTTTACTGGGATAGCCTGGCTGGCGATAAGGGCGATGGGTATGTGGAGCCGGTACCAGTGGAAAGTGGCGAGCCGTCCTATATACTCTATACGGCGGGTACTACGGGTAAGACCTACGGCGTGGTGAGGGATACCGGGGGCTACATGGTGGCCATGTACAACTCTATGAGACAGATTTACGACGTCAGGGCTGATGATGTCTTCTGGGCGGCTTCTGATTTTGGCTGGGTCGTCGGGCACAGCTACACGGTATATGCCCCGCTTCTCTTCGGGGTGACATCGGTAATATATGAGGGGACTCCTGACTACCCCGACCACGGCGTCATGTGGCGCGTTGTTGAGAAGCACCGCGTTAACATCATGTTAGCCGCCCCGACGACGATGAGGATGTTACACCGGTTCGGGATTGAGCATGCCAGAAAGTGCGATACCAGTTCCCTGCGCTATCTCTTCCTTGCCGGTGAGATACTGGACGTGCCCACCTGGCAGTGGTGCCTTGAGGCGATGGAAGGGCGTCCGGTAATAGACCATTACTGGACGACTGAGTCGGGCTGGCCAATGGTCGGTAACCTTGCCGGCATAGAGCTCCTGCCGATGAAGCCGGGGTTTACCACCAGGCCGGTGGTTGGCTTCGACCTGGCTATCGTTGATGATGAAGGCAGGCCGGTGCCGGCGAATACCACAGGCTATCTGGTGGCAAGACCCCCGCTACCACCGGGGAATATCTTCACCCTGTGGGGTGATGACGAACGGTACCGGCGAGAATACTGGCAGCAGTTTCCGGGAATGTTCGCCACCGGTGACTATGCCGTGGCCGATGACGACGGCTATGTGAGGCTGCTTGGCCGGGCCGACGAAGTACTGAATGTAGCTGCCCATCGACTCTCCATGCGGGAGATAGAGGCGGTAGCGGAGTCTCATCCGGCGGTAGCCGGGGCATGCGTAATCGGCGTCACCGATGTTATCAAAGGTGAAGAACCTGTTGCCCTGATTGTCCTTAAATCGGGTCGAAAACCATCGAGCCGCCTCAAGGTAGAAATTAAGAACCTCGTCAGGGAAAGTATCGGAGCTATAGCGACACCTCGCGGCATTCACTTCGTGCCAGTGCTACCAAAGACCAGGGACGGACGCTATATGAAGAAGGTGCTCAGGGCAGTCTGGGAAAAACAGAACCTGTCAGCCTTGAGTATCACCGAAGATGGCGCCAGCGCTGACGAGGTGCAAGAAGCCTTCCGGGAAGCGAAAGCGATGCTCGAGACGGCGGCAGGCTAGACCAGTCGACTGTCCCTATTTTTCCTGCTCGTCTGTGGGTGGGGTGGTTGTATCCTTTGATGATGAAGAACGGTATATCCACACTTTACGGTCGGAGATGTCGCGGTCGAAAAGCAATCGATTGATAATCAGTACGCCGAGTGGTATAGGCTTACTGAGGTCGGTTCTCGGGACCAGCAACCGCTTGAAGAGCCCGAGAGTTATTATCACCACCAGACCCAGTGTAATCGGTAGCGCATCTTCTATGCCCAGAGGTTTGCTGAGGAACCAGGCCAGGGTTGGCACTGAGATATAGGCAAAGAACACGCCGAGGGCTACCAGCCGGAACGGGGCAAACAGGTACGGCATCACCAGGGTGTATAGTCCCAGTAGCGGGGATAACATGGTGATAACCCCCAGTGATGCAAAGACGCCACGTCCGCCACGGAAGCTAAGAAAAACCGGCCAATTATGGCCGATAACAACAAAGATACCAGCCGTAACCTGCTGGGCAGCACCAAGTCCGAGTAGCTGTGCTACCCAGACACATAAGGCCCCCTTGCCGATATCGAAAAGGGCTACCGGGATAGCCAGCCATTTGGGTCCTGTACTGAGCACATTGGCGGCCCCAACATTACCCGTGCCCTGTTTACGGATATCGACACCGCGAGACCATTTAACGGCCAGATAGGCAGCAGGCACTGAACCGAGAAGATAGGAACCTATTATCAGTAGTATGAACTGGACATTCACGAAATTCCCTCTTAATTATGGGCTGGCTTCAGCCTCGATTGTCGTGCCAGAGACAGAAGATTCTTCAGAGATTCTTCAGGGATATCCACTCCGCCAATCGATGTCTCGGCATCAAGGCCATGGTAGTCAGTGCCGCCGGTGGTAATCAGATTGTGCCGGTCGGCGATACTGACCAGCCTCTCAACGTCCTCAGCGGTGTAGCCAGCGTAGTAGGCTTCGATGCCGACCAGACCGACGGCTTTCAGTTCAGCAGCCATCTGTTCCGGCTCGGGCACCGTCAGCGGGTGTGCCAACACCGGTAGTCCTTTAGCCTGGATTACCAGTTCTACGGCTCCGGCAGGAGTTACTTTCTCTCGCTCGACATAGGCTGGCCCGTCACGGCCAATGTACTTCGTAAAGGCCTCTTTGAACGACTCGATGTAACCTCTTTCCAGCATGGCCTGGGCGATATGGGGGCGACCGATGACACCGCTCCCGGCAATCTCCTGGACCCGTTCCCACTCAAGCGGATAACCCATTTCCTCCAGCCTGGTCACCATTCTTTTGGCACGCTCCAACCGGGAATTGCGCATATGCTCAAGGGCAGCTTGCAGACTACCGTCGACGTGGTCTATAAAATACCCCAGGATGTGTGCTTCGCCCCCGGAGATATCGGTACTGATTTCAATACCTGGTATCAGCCTGAGTTGAGGGAATGCCCGCGCGGCTGCCAGTGCCGGGGCAATACCGTCTACGGTATCATGGTCGGTCAGGGAAATCACGGTCAGGCCCTCGTCCACGGCTTTGCGGACGAGCTCGGCCGGGCTGAGGCGTCCATCAGATGCAGTAGAATGCAGGTGGAGGTCTACGCGGAGCATCAGTACACCTCCCGGCTGATTCGCTCAATTCCAATTGCTTTGCCGCTGGCATCATCAACTGTTACCAGGACTGCATCTAGTACTGTCTTCCCCTTACCCACCGATAGGTGGTTAGGTATCATTGTCAGAAAGCGCTCCAGCACCGCCTCAATATCGTCACCGATAATAGAATCTACTGGCCCCGTCATACCGATGTCAGTGACATAGGCGGTCCCTCCGGGCAGTATCCGGGCATCAATCGTCCCGACATGCGTGTGCGTGCCAAGCACAGCGCTGACCCGGCCGTCAAGGTATCGCCCCATTGCCATCTTTTCCGAAGTCGCTTCCGCGTGGAAATCGACGATAACCACTGGTGGCCTGTCCTCGGACTCGTTGAGTAACTGGTCCATCGCCTGGAACGGGCAATCGTAGTTGCCCATGAATGTCCTGCCTATCAGGTTGACCACCATAGCCTGATTAATGAGGTATCCGCGACCGGGAACACCTGGCGGGTAGTTCAGGGGTCGTAGAATAGGCATGTCACTATCAAGGTAGGGGACTATCTCCTTGTGTGTCCATATGTGATTGCCCGAAGTGAGAACATCAGCACCGGCATCAAGTAACTCCTGGGCCGTACTCGATGTTGTGCCCAGTCCCCCGGCAACATTCTCGGCGTTAACGATAGCCAGGTCTACGTGGTATGTTTCACGCAGTTCGGGGAGGAGGGCACTTACTGCTCGCCTCCCTGGCTTACCAATCACGTCACCAATTGCCAGTATTATCATTACCTCTTAAATCCAGGCGGAGAGAGATTACCCGAAAGGCTTATCTTCTTCACCCGTCAGAACCCTCCATTTACTTGGCGTAGTCTACCGCCCGGGTCTCCCGGAGCACAGTCACCTTAATCTGGCCGGGGTATTCGAGTCCTTCCTCTATCTTCTTGACGATGTCCCGGGCAAGTCTCATGCCGCCCAGGTCATCGATCTCTTCCGGTTTAACCAGGATGCGGATTTCCCGACCTGCCTGAATTGCATAGGACTTATCGACACCCGGGAAACTGTTAGCGATGTCCTCCAGTGCCTTAAGGCGTTTGAGGTAGCTCTCCAGCGATTCTCGCCTGGCCCCTGGCCGGGCACTACTGATAGCATCAGCGGCAGCGACAATGAATCCCCAGACACTTATGTTGGATGTCTCAAGGTGGTGTTCGGCGATGCCCTGGACTACTTCGGGGGACTTCTCCCATTGTTTAACGAGGTCGGCCCCGATGGCAGCGTGGGTTCCCTCCACCTCACGGTCAACCGCTTTGCCGATGTCATGAAGCAGGCCGGCCTTCTTGGCAATGGTCGGGTTGGCTCCAAGTTCTGAGGCAATCATTCCTGACATAAAGGCCACTTCAATACTGTGTGCCAGTACGTTCTGTCCGTAACTGGTACGGTACTTGAGACGACCGAGCAGTTTTATTAGCTCGGGGCGCAGCCCGTGCACCCCAACCTGGTAGGCTGCCTGCTCCCCAGCATTGATGATTTCGGCTTCAACTTCTTCTTCAGCCTTTTTCACCACCTCTTCAATACGGGCGGGATGGATACGGCCATCAAGAATAAGCTTGGTCAGGGCATTGCGAGCGACCTCTCTCCGTACCGGGTCAAAGCTGGAGAGGGTTACCGCTTCCGGAGTGTCGTCAACAATCAGGTCCACACCGGTGGCCTGCTCCAGAGCCCGGATGTTACGTCCTTCTCGCCCGATAAGGCGGCCCTTCATTTCGTCGCTGGGGAGAGGAACACTGACTGCCGTAGCCTCCGATACCACCTCGGAGGCACTACGCTGGATTGTCTGGGTCAGGATTTCCTGTGCTTTGAGGTCAGCTTCTGCTTTTAGTTTAGTTTCCCACTCCCGGAGGCGTCGTGAGGCTTCCTCGCCCATCTCCGCCTCCATCCTTTCGAGCAGGACGTCCTTTGCCTCGGTACTTGACATCCCCGAGATAAGTTCAAGTTGCTTTAATTGTTTGTCTCTGGCCTCCTCGATTTGGGCCTTTGTGGTCTCCAGTGCTTTTTCCTTGTTGGCCAAACCACGCTCACGTTGCGCAACACTTTCCGTCTTGCGCTCCAGGTTCTCTGTCTTGGATTGCAGGCGGTTCTCCTGTCGCTGCAATTCCGAGCGACGCTCCCGGTATTCTGCTTCAGCAGATGCTTTGGCCTTCTCTGCATCTTCCTTGGCCTGGTCGAGCAGCTCCTTGCTCTCGGCTCTGGCTTCCGCCACCGTTCTGGCTGCCTTCCGCTGGGCTGCCCGGAGCTGGCGATTAATAGCCATGCGTCTCCAGAAAAAGACGATGGCACCGCCCAGTACTGTGCCTATAATAAAGCTAGAAATATAGATTAGTACGGTTTCACCCATATCCTCACCTCACTTTCCTTACTGTTTTTTGGTTATTACTTTGTTTCGGTTTCTTGGGAGGCGCTGTCTGCTGTCCTCGCCCAGTTCCTGCCAGAGGCGCCTCACAGTATCAGCGATTACCCCGTAGCTGAAGCCGCGTCTCTTAAGATAGTCACCCAGGCGTCGGCGGAAGGCCTGGTAGTCCGACAACGGCAGCCGTCTCGCCCGGCTGGCAGCCGCTCGATAGGCACTATCACTATCATCGATGTCGTCAACCGCTGCATTTATAATGTCGGCAGCAACCCCGTGTCTCCTCAATTCCAGTCCGGTTAGCCACCGGCTACGTGGGCTGAAGGTGTCCCGGTTCTCCTTCCAGAACTGCGCAAAGGCGACATCATCCACAAAGCCCTGCTCCTTCAGGCGGGCGATTACCGCATCGATATTGTCGCTCTCAAAACCGCGTTGACGGAGGCGCTCTCTCAGTTCGGACTCGCTCCTGGGCCGATAGCTCAGGTAGCGCGTGGCGGCATTCAGACAGTGGTAAAAATGCCCCTCCCTGGTCAGTGTCTCAATCTGGTTGGCCGATAACTCCTGTCCAACCTGTAACCCCTGCTCGGCCACTTCCTCTGTTTCCAGGGTAAAGGCCAACTGGCCATCAAGGAATATCCTTGTCCTTTTACCGCTATTCTGGCCTGAACGGCTCAATACTCGAATCGCCGTAATCCTACCCATCGAATCACATCCATTCAATAAACAGAGCTGAGACTCAGGCCTCAGCTCTGCCGTATTATCAGCTATTCAATTGTCTGGTGTCTGGGGTTCTACGAGACCTCGTCCGGAATAAGCTCCTTGACCGGACCAGGTATGGTAATAGCTGAGGCTCTGACCTGCTGCTCAATCTCCTGGGCAATTCCGGGATTGTGCCCAAGGAACTGCTTGGCATTCTCCCTGCCTTGCCCCAGACGAGTATCACCCCAGGAGAAAAAGGCACCAGTCTTTTTCACCAGCCCCAGCTCAACGCCAAGGTCAATAAGGTCGGCTTCACGGCTTATCCCGTGGTCAAACATGATATCGAATCCGGCAGTCCGAAACGGCGGCGCAACCTTGTTCTTGACTATGCGGGCACGGACACGATTGCCGATGGCTTTGTCACCCTGCTTGATGGTTTCCACGCGCCTCAGTTCTATCCTTATCGAGCTGTAGAACTTGAGGGCTCTGCCACCTGGTGTGACCTCAGGGTTACCAAAGAAGACGCCAACCTTTTCCCTCAGTTGATTGATGAATATCACCGCACTCCCCGACTTCCCGATAGCCGCTGCCAGCTTCCTCAAAGCCTGTGACATCAGGCGAGCCTGCAAGGCTACCTGGGTATCCCCCATCTCTCCCTCAATCTCGGCCCGGGGTACCAGGGCGGCAACACTGTCTATCACGATAACGTCGACAGCACCGCTGCGGACCAGTGCTTCAGCAATTTCCAGGGCCTGCTCACCGGTATCGGGTTGGGAGATGAGCATATCATCGAGGTTGACACCGCAGTGGGCGGAGTAGGCGGGGTCCAGGGCATGCTCCACGTCGATATAAGCCGCGATTCCTCCCTTTTTTTGTGCCTCGGCGATGATGTGTAAACCTAATGTGGTCTTTCCTGATGACTCAGGGCCGAAGATTTCTATAATCCGCCCGCGGGGGATACCACCTAGACCCAGGGCCAGGTCAAGCGAAATTGAGCCACTGGGAATCACCGGTATCGCCGATGTCCCAGCTGACTCTCCCAGTTTCATGATTGAGCCTTTGCCAAACCGCTTTTCGATCTGGCCGATGGCTAGTTCTAGTGCCTTTTCTTTCTCTGTGGTCATATTCGCCTGACATAAGAATAACATAAACATCAGGGGATGGCAAGGAAAAATTGGGAGTGTGCAGTATTCCGGTCATGTCAGGCTTGTGAGGGTTCTTATTCGGCTAGAAGTCGGGCAGTGCCGCAGGCTGGCGTTTGTGGCGGCCTGTGGCCATCCTGGCTTCAATTTTCTCACGGACTTCATCACTGGCTTTGCCACTGAGCAGGTAGCGGTCAATCTCCACGTAGCTAAGCCCTAGCTCGGCCTCGTCGGTCTGTCCCGGCCAGAGACCGGCCGATGGCGGCTTGTCAATAATTTCATGGGGGATACCGAGGAATTGAGCCATGTCCCTGACCTGGGTCTTGACCAAGTTTCCCAGAGGGACAATGTCGACCCCGCCATCACCGTACTTGGTGAAATAGCCAACAGCGAGTTCACTTCGATTGCTTGAGCCGACAACCAGGTACCGGAGCTGGTTGGCGAGGTAGTAGAGGATAATCATGCGGAGGCGGGTCTTGAGATTAGACCTGGCGAGATGCATCGCCTCCGGTGCTTGCTTTTCATCGGGCAGGAGTTCACTCAAGGCATCGTAAACACTGTCCAGGACAACCAATCGCGTTGGTATGGAGAACTTATCCGCCACCAGTCTAGCATGCTCCTCGTCCTGAGAAATGCTATGGCAGGGCATCATTACTGCCAGTGTGCTCTCGGGAAGGGCGCGCTTGCACAGGACTGCCACCACAGCGGAATCAATCCCACCACTCAGGCCGAGTACTGCCCCGCGGCGGCCTGCGGCGATAACTTTGTCCTTAATCCAGCCGACCAGCCTCTCAACGAGTTGCGCCGTATCCATCTCTCCTTTGCCCCGGTACGCTGTCGGTAGTATACTATCCTGTAGCCACAACGTCAAAGGAGCAGGTTGTGCCATGCCATCCGCAGACCTTGTTTTCAGAAACGCCAATGTAATAACTATGGACCCCGTGCAGCCCCGGTCTGAACTGGTGGCTGTCAGGGACGGGAAAGTCTGGCTGGTTGGCAGTAACGACCTGTTGGGGGATGTACGGGGTAGCGGTACAAAGGTGATTGATTGCCAGGGCAAGACACTCGTGCCCGGTTTTAACGATGCTCACTGCCACATCTTCTCATTTATCAGGAAACTGCTCAGCATCGACCTCAGTTCGCCGTCCATCAGGTCGATTGCTGATATCAAGGAAGTAGTTGCTCGGCAGGTGCAGAAGACCCCTCCCGGCCAGTGGATTGTGGCCACCGATTACAACGAGTTCTACCTTGCAGAGAAGCGCCATCCCAACCGCCGGGATATTGATGAGGTAGCGCCGGAGCACCCGGTAGTGATTTCCCATCGGTCCCTCCATGCCTGCGTACTCAACAGCCGGGCGCTGACACTGGCCGGTATCAACCGAGAGACCCCGGAGCCTCCCGGTACGCTCATCGAGCGGGACCTGACTGACGGGGAGCCAAATGGAGTTCTCTACGAGATGTTGGGTTTTATCAGGGAGAAGGTGATGCCTCCCTGGTCTGAGGAGGAGTTGAGCGAGGGCATGAAGCTGGCGAACCAGCAGTATCTCTCCCAGGGTCTCACCTCTCTGCAGGATGCCACCGTGGTCAATGATTACCGGCGGTGGCAGACCTTCCGCCGCTTTATTGATTCTGGCAAGTTTAAGAGCCGGGTATACATGATGTTTGGCCCTGAATCCGCCAGCCAGTTTCGGGAGGCGGGTCTGGCTTACGGTGCCGGTGATAGCCGATTACGCCTGGGAGGACTGAAGATTGTGCCCAGCAGTCCCGGAGGACAATTATATCCACCCCAGCCGGAGCTAAACAGGTTGGTTCTGGAGACCCACCGGGATGGCTTTCAGGTAGCGATACATGCCATTAGGGAGAGTACCGTTGAGGCGGTGGCTACCGCCTACGAATATGC
>CAZTBG010000007.1:47795-50881 GCA_964611805.1 uncultured Dehalococcoidales bacterium
ATATCGCCAGAACAGGCACTGGCTATGTATACCACCAACGCAGCTTATGCCTCTCACGAGGAGGGCGTAAAAGGCTCAATCGCGCCCGGCAAGCTGGCGGACATGGCGCTGCTGAGTGATGACCCGACCGGGGTGGACGCTGAAGCAATAAAAGACATAACGGTCGAGATGACGGTTCTCGATGGTGAGGTGGTCTGGGAGGCTTGACTGGCTTAATTTAGAGGATTAAACTGGTAATGGAGAGATGAAATGCCGATATACGAGTACGTTTGCACCGATTGTGACCACAAGTTTGAACTCATCCGCCCGGTGAGTAAGTCTTCTGAGGCAGCTTCCTGCCCCAAATGTCATAAGTCGGCAGAGCGGGTGCTTTCCCGATTCGCCTGCTTCACCACCGATGACAGCGGGATGCCGATGTCCCTGGCGGGTAACTCCTGCGACGGTTGCAGTGCCGATGACTGTAGCTCCTGCAATATGTAGTTCCGCGGTAGCGGGTGATTTCATAAGCACCAGGCAGGCTGGTGCGGCTTATATCAGTGGGGTGCCCATTAATGGGCACCCTTTGACTTTGTGCAAAGGTCATCGGAATGACTCCCCCTGAGGCGTGCAGTTGACATCAAGACGAACCGGTATCGCCAATCTACCCCTTCATCATGGCAGGGCACCGCGCTGGCTGTTTGAACGCATGACCAGGCTGGCCCGGGAGATTACGATTGCTATCGTTATTGAGTACGGCCCTGATGAAATGCTTCGGCGGCTGTCGCACCCCTACTGGTTTCAGGCCTTTGGTTGCGTGCTCGGTTTTGACTGGCACTCCAGCGGTGTTACCACCACTCTATGTGGTGCCCTCAAGGAGGGCGTGAAGGGAATCGAGCGAGAACTGGGGCTGTTTGTTGCCGGGGGTAAGGGGGCTACCTCCCGGAGGACGCCATCGGAGATAGAGAGTTGGGGCGACCGGCTCTCTTTGGAACCAGCCCCGCTGGTCTATGCCAGCCGCATGTCCGCTAAGGTGGACAACTCCGCTATACAGGACGGCTACCAGCTCTACCATCACACCTTTCTGTTCACCGCCAGGGGTTCATGGGCGGTTGTCCAGCAGGGCATGAACGACTCCAACCACTATGCCCGCCGCTACCACTGGCTCGGTGAGGTGGTTACCGACTTTGTCAACGAGCCTCACTCGGCGATTGCCTCTCAGGCACGGGGCACGACTCTGAACCTGGTGGCAAATGACAGTGCTTCAGCCCGCAGCACTGTCAGCGAGATAGCCGTCAATGAGAAGCCGCAGGCAATAGTGGCTGACCTCAAAAAGCTACAGACCCTGAGCCTGCCTGCCCACCACCCGATTGGAATTAGTGACCTTCACCCCGACAGTATTAACAGGATTCTACTCAGTATTTATGAAAGACACCCGCAGGGGTTCGAGCAATTGCTTGGCCTGCAGGGGGTGGGTGCCAAGACCCTCCGCGCCCTGACTCTGATTGCCGAGCTTGTCCACGGAGTGGCCCCCAGCTATGAGGACCCGGCCCGTTACAGCTTTGCCCACGGCGGCAAGGATGGTTACCCCTATCCGGTGGACAAAGAGACCTATGATAAGTCGATTGAGCTGCTGGCTAAATCGGTCAGCCGTGCCAGGCTGGGTCTCAGCGAGAAGCGGGAGGCACTGAACAGGCTGGGGAGGATGAGGGCCTAGTAACTACGCCCTATAGTATTTATACTTTGGGGGCTTGTCTTTAATGAACCCCGTGATTGTCGTCGGAGTCTTGGTGCCGCAGCGATGGCAGGTCTGGGCATACCAGTCCAGTGAGACGCCGCAGAACTGGCAGCGTATCCGCTCGTATTCCTCCTGGCACCACTCATAGACCCCTATCTGCTGCTGACGGCGGATATTTTTTATAACATCGCTGTGGTGGGGTACGCCGTCATTATTGAACTTGATAATGAGGCCGCAGGGGAATTTCGAGCAGTCGGAACAGCGAATGACCCCACTTGTGGTCAGGGCGCACCTTCTTATCTCGCACTCGGTACAGAACGGGCTGCGCGGCCCCTCACTGAGGCAACCTTCGCAACGGACCTTTGCAACAGGAACGTTCAGGCGTTCGGCAAATGCCTTGAGAACGCTGTCGGCGTCCTTGCGGTCCGGGTCATGCCTGATGCGATATAGTGTGCAGGCCCCACAGTATAGCCCGCAGACCCCGGCAAGATGGTCACCTTCCATAGCTAATTTTCCTTTCCGGGACCGTATGCATGTATGTAAATTAATAGTATAGTCTTTGTGATTTGCAGTCAAGCACGGTTATTATTGGTTCTGTTTGGTCTTGGTTGCTATCAAGTCGAGAACAGTAGTAGTGTGTCATTGCGAGGGGGCTTGAAGCCCCCGCGGCAATCTCATTTCTAAACCTTACGAGATTGCTTCGTTTCACTCGCAATGACAGAACAACCAACTGACGTTATGGATAGAAATTGAGGTGTTTGCCTAGGCCCTTCCAGACTTGGTGTGGCTAAGATATTAGCAATTACGCACGGTAGTAGGTATAGGTTGGGGGCCTGTCCTTGAGGAAGCCGGTCATCGTCCTGGCGTTCCTGGTGCCGCAGCGGTGACAGGTCTGAGCATACCAGTCCAGCGAGACGCCGCAATACATGCAGCGTATCCGCTCGTATTCCTCCTGGCACCACTCGTAGACCCCTATCTCCTGCTGACGACGAATGTTCTTCAGACAATCGCTATGGTGTGGCACGCCGCTATTGTAAAGACTGATGATGAGGTCACATGGGAAGTCGGGACAGTCGGAACAGCGAGTAACCCCCGGCTTACTGGCAGCACACTGGGCTATTTCGCACCGCTCAAACGCTATGCTGGAGCGCCTTTCATGCAGGCAGCCTTCACAGATTACCTGTTCAACGGGTACATTCAGTTTCTCACTCAGCCGCTGCAGGATTCTCTCCGAGTTCTTGCGGCCTATATCATGTGTGACGCGGTATACGCTACAGGCGCCACAGTATATTCCACAGACAGCAGCCAGATGTTCGCCTTCCATAGTTGCTTCACCTTTCTCAGAACAAGTGCAGACACGCAAGCCAACTCA
>CAZTBG010000008.1:0-16858 GCA_964611805.1 uncultured Dehalococcoidales bacterium
GAGCTTAGGACACCACTGACTGTAATCAGCGGCTGTTTAAGTACTGTTCTTACCGAATGGGAGCGCTTGCCATCAGGTGAGGTGCAGCAACTCCTCCGGGACGCTGCCTTGGAAAGCGAGTCCCTCTCTCACCTGATAGAAAACCTGCTGGAACTGTCGCGTTTCCAGGCTCAACAACTTGCCTTATATGAGGAATTGACCGATTTTGGGGCATTGGTCACGGAGACAGTCAAAAAGATTAAAAGACAGGTGCCTTCGCAGCAATTCTCTATTGCTATTCCCGCTAAGCTCCCGTCGGTACACGCCGACCCACTAAGACTCGAACGCATCCTCTATAACCTGCTGGAAAATGCTGCCAAATATTCTCCGCCAGGAAGCCGGATTAAGGTCTCAGCCAAAATGGAGCCAGGGCGTCTGGTCATAGGCGTCAGCGACCAGGGCAGGGGATTATCACCCAGCGAGCAAGCCAGACTTTTTAGTCCCTTCCAGCGCTTGGAGAGCAACAGATTTGAACGAAACGGAGGTGCCGGGTTGGGCCTGATGGTATGCCGGAGACTGGTGGAAGCTCATGGTGGGGAAATCTGGATAGAGTCAAAAAAGGGCAAGGGTTCAACCTTCCTTTTTACTCTGCCTTACCGAAAGAGTACAGATACAGATAAGATTAGCCCTGAGACAGCAAAGTGAAACCGCCTATTATAATCTGGGCTGAGCCAATAATCAGGGATAATCTATTTCACCGCCAGAGTAACGGCCCCAGGACCATGACTCCCCAGGTAAAAGCGGGGGAAAACTCGTGCATATTAGAAAATTGACCATAGCCGGCTACTACCGCACGGACAATAATACAGTACCTCTCCCAACGAAGAGCAGCCCGGAAGCTAACCAAACCAGCCACGTGCCTGAACTGACCTGATGCGTGACCCCCAGGGTATTCTCTCAATGTCATAGTTTTGTAATAGTTCCCGTTCCTATTTTATAACTATTCAATATCCCGCTCGATAAACTGTGGATGATTTTGGTTTCATCCGGTGTGACCCCTTATACTCGTTCTGTATTGAGTGTGTATAACTTAGGTAATAGAAATGAGGTATCAGAATAAAATGATACGCAAATTGTCAATCTTAGCACTGGTCAGCGGATTCGTCAGCATAGTTATCGGAGAAATCTTCATAGGACAAGGCGTCGTCAAGAACAACTATCTCACAACAGCGTTACGCCAAGAGGAAATAACTCTCGGTATACCCTCAGATAAAATTGCCGAAGGAGAGGTAATTGATAACGCCAAAGAGGCTCAAGTTGCTGCCGACACCGTAAGGGAGCACCGTCATACGATAGCACCTACCTATGGAGATTTACTGGGTGGTAAGCAGTTCGACCCCACGAACCCGGAGCAACTAGAATATGCGCAGGCTTAGAATATTGAAAACTACCTGTACCTTGCCGTTTTAGGTTTTGGCGTGACGCAGATAGTCATCGTCAGTGGCGTGTTCATGATTTTGAGTGGGGTTGCTTTTGGTGGAATTGGCATTGCGCTACACCGGTCAGCCAGTAAACAGTAAAAACGTAGATGCAGAGTGCAGCACATGAAACCAATAAATCTGGCAGTGAGCCGTAATCACTATTAAGGAACGCCTGAGGGAATAAGAGAATGAACATGTTACAAGGGGGGATATCAATCGGGAAAGCGTTTGGCATAGCGCTAAAACTGCATATCTCGTGGTTTATCATTTTTGCACTGGTAACATGGGCATTGACGGCCAGCTACTTTCCATCGGCTTATCCAGATTGGAGCCTGGGGACCAAAATAGCCGCTGGCATACTTACCAGCCTGTTGTTCTTTGGCTCGGTATTGGCTCACGAGCTTATGCACAGCATCGTCTCTCAGCGCCAGGGTATCCCCGTTAAGTCTATAACTCTCTTTATCTTTGGAGGTGTTTCTCAGATTTCGGGGGAACCCAAACAGCCTAAAGACGAATTCCGCATGGCAATTGCGGGACCTCTGACGAGCCTCATAATAGGCGGTATATGCTGGGGTATCTGGTTCGCATTGCAAGGCATAGCCGGTCCGGCTGAATTTGTCAGCGCAATTGCTTATTGGCTCGGGTGGATTAACATCTTCCTGGCTGGTTTTAACCTTATCCCTGGTTTCCCTCTAGATGGCGGACGCGTGCTCAGGTCAATACTATGGGGACGAAGTCACGACATCCGCAAGGCTACCAGGACCGCCTCAAATATAGGTCGGGGGGTCGGGTTTCTCTTCATCTTTGGCGGTGTCTTTCTCATATTCTATGGACTATGGTTCAATGGACTGTGGATTATTCTTATCGGCTGGTTCTTGGAAAATGCCGCTGTTGGTAGCTACCGTCAGGTAGCTCTTCAGGACATGCTTCAGGGGCACACCGTGGATGAGATAATGAGTCGGGACTGCTTGATAATATCCCCCGAAATTACCATTGAACAGCTGGTAAATGAGCACATCCTGACGTCCGGACGCCGCTGCTTTCCCGTGGCATCGGATGG
Organism: uncultured Dehalococcoidales bacterium; assembly: GCA_964611805.1. Taxonomy (GTDB): domain Bacteria; phylum Chloroflexota; class Dehalococcoidia; order Dehalococcoidales; family Fen-1064; genus W589. The sequence continues at coordinate 2,521 of CAZTBG010000008.1, forward strand.
CCGTGCCTTGGGCATGGTTACACTGCACAATATAAAGGAAGTGCCTCGCGACCTCTGGAGTACGCAAAAGGTTAGGGACATTATGACGCCATTAGATAAACTTAAGTGGGTGCAGCCGCGCGACGAGCTCTCCTCTGTGCTCCGAATCCTGACCGAGGACGATATTAATCAGTTACCCGTCGTCCAGGACCATAACATCGTGGGTATCGTAGGCCGTGATAATCTACTTAGCTTTGTTGAAGTCCGTAGCGGGCTGGGTATGTAGCTCGTCTATAAATTTCTAAACTACCAGCACGCACATCGCGGAGAAATAACTAATTGGGGGAGGTTGAGATGTTTAGACGTACATTTGTTTCTGCTGGTATAATTATACTTCTTGTCCTCAGCCTGTCTCTGTTTGCTTGTGGGCAGCCGTCATCTACTCAGGACGATACGCCATCTCAACAGGACCAGCAGCTAGAGCTGCCTACTATTACCGAAGTGGTGGCTAGTGTCAGACCGTCGGTTGTAGCCGTGAATGTAGAGGTTGTCACCTACGACGTTTTCAATCGACCAATCACAGAGGAGGGTGCCGGGTCTGGATGGATTGTACGTGAGGACGGTTATATAGTTACTAATAACCACGTGGTGTCAGGAGCCGACAAGGTCACAGTAATGCTGGAAGACGGCACTTCATACAGCGCTGAAAACGTCATGACCGATGCTCTTACCGACCTAGCAGTATTGAAAATTCAGGCTAATAATTTACCGGTACTCAAGGTTGGTGATTCATCTAAACTGGCGGTCGGGGATTGGGTCGTAGCTATCGGTAATGCATTAGGTCAGGGAATAAGTGCCACAAGTGGCATTGTCAGTGCCCTTGATGTCTCTTTAGAGGTATCCCCTGGGCAGACTATACATAAACTCATTCAAACTGACGCCGCTATCAATCCGGGCAACAGTGGTGGGCCTTTGGTTAACATGGCCGGAGAGGTTATCGGCATCGATAGTATCAAGATTGCCGAGGTGGGAGTAGAGGGGATGGGCTATGCTTATAGTATCAATGATGCAATGCCAATTATTGATGAATTGATTAGCACCGGTTATATAGTTCGCCCTTGGATGGGAATAGGCGTTTCTACCATAGATAGCTTGGTCGCCAGCTTCTATAACCTTGCTGTGGACAGGGGTGTGCTGGTTACCAGTGTCGTCACAGACAGTCCGGCTGACAAAGCTGGGATTCAAAGTGGCGACGCCATCACGATGATAGATGGTAAAGAAATTACCAGCGTAGATGACTTGCAAAGTCTGGTAAATAGTTATCAAGTTGGGCAGGAGATAAGCATAACTTACTGGAGAGGTGATACCAAAGAAACTACTTCCCTTACTCTGGCAGAAAGTCCACCACCCCAATATTAGTATAACGGCAGATTGCGGAGTAATGACCTATTGAGTTTGAGGACACGACCATAACGGAGGTAGCACAGATGTATAAAAGGATGTTAGTCCCTCTTGACGGCTCAAAAATCGCAGAAGTGGTCTTACCGTACGCGGTAGAACTTGCTGGCAGGCTAGACCTTCACCTAGTATTCCTCCATATTTGCGGTCCACATGAACCTGAAACGCTACCTATGTGTCAGGCCTACATTGAGCATATGGCGGAAATGGCCATGCTCAAATCGAGAGAGGTTCAAACAAAATCAGGTGCACAGTCCGGAACCAGGATGGTGGAAACACGAGGTGAAGTTATTGCCGGTCACCCTGCGGAGGAAATCCTGCACTATTCTGACCAGAACGATATCGACCTTATTTTATTGGCGAGCCACGGTCGGTCCGGAATCAGGCAATGGATGATAGGAAGTGTAGCTGACAAGATTCTGCGTGCCTCTAAAGTCCCTGTCTGGCTTGCTCGAGCAGGAATCCCTGAAGAGATTGTGTACGACGAGTGGCCTAAGCGGACAATGCTTGTTCCACTGGATGGTTCGCAGTTATCTGAAACGGTTCTTCCCCATGTTGAAGCACTGGCCAAACAGCGGGGCGCCGAACTGGTGAATGTGGTCTTACTCAGGGTTTGTGAACAGCCTTTTATTACGGCTGACTATCCAGGGGAAACCGATTGGGAGGAACACGTTAAACGTATCATGAATCGTTTCAAGGAAATTTCTGAACAATACCTGGTACAGGTAAAAGGGCGGTTAAGTGATGCGGGCCTCAACGTAAAGTCAGAGGTAATTATGGGTAAGCCGGCTGACGAAATTATTGAATACGCACATAGGAACCCTCCCAATCTGATTATCATGACAACACACGGCTACTCAGGACTTGGCAACTGGGCCTTTGGTAGCGTATCTGACAAAGTCCTGTACAACATCCGCAGCCCTGTCTTCCTGGTAAGGCCGCATTAGTGAGGTATATGTAACCGTTAGTCGGAGTTCTTAAGATAATGGAGGTTGAGAGAAATGTATAAGAGAATAGTTGTCCCGCTGGATGGGTCAGAACTTGCTGAGAGAGCTTTACCTTACGCCGAAGAGTTGGCAGGGAAGCTTGGTTCGGAGGTTATCATATTAAACGTGAGAAGGCCATCCGAGGACCCGGACCACCCTGAGCATAGAGCGTATCTCAGTAAAATGGTGGCGACGACAGAGCAGGATATTAAAAAATCTCCGTCTCTGCCACCTGGGGAAAAAGTAAAGGTGGACTTAGCCATCATCGGTGTGTCGTCGGGGCTATTGACCCACCCCGCCGAAGAGATATTAGACTATGCAGAAACGAACAATGTCAGCCTGATTGTTATGGCAACACACGGCAGAACCGGAGTCAAACGATGGGCACTGGGAAGCACGGCTGAAAAGGTAGCCAGAGTTTCCAAATGCCCGATACTGCTCGTCAGGGCCCATACTGACCTACCTCAGAGTGTGCGCTTGGATAAGATACTGGTCCCCCTTGACGGGTCAATAAATAGTGAGATAGTGCTTCCCCACATTGAAAATATCGCTCCGCAATTAAGGGCCAGGATTTATCTGCTCAAAATTGTGGAACCGACTTATCATATTTACCCTATCTATGACGAAGCGGCTTATTACGGTGGCACAGGAATGGTTGAAATGCCTTATACGGAAGAAGAAATGAAGCCGATTAAGGCAGCGGCTGAAGAATACATAGAAAGTGTGAGCCGCAAATTGACGGCGGAGGGTATTAAAACGAGCCATAAGGTGAAAGTTGGTTCAGCCGCCGAGGAGATTATCAAGGCGGAGGAGGAGATGGGTGTCGATATGGTGGCTATGTCAACACACGGTCACTCAGGATTCGGCCGTTGGGACCACGGCAGTGTTGCTGACAGGGTCCTGTATGGTGGGAATAAACCTCTTCTACTGGTGAGGCCACAATAACACCGGCCATTTTGATATAAAGAGGAAATCTTAACAGTAGTATGTCAGACTTAAGACAAGACCCAACAACTAAAGAATGGGTTATCATTGCCAGGGAGAGGGCAAAAAGACCTGATGACTTTATCCATCATCGACCTGAGCAAGCGCTGCCTGTTTTCTCCCCGTCATGTCCCTTCTGTCCCGGCAATGAGGCCATGACACCGCCGACAACTCTTTTATATCAGTGGCATGGTGGCAATGGGTGGCAGATAAGGGCTTTTGCTAACAAGTTCGCAGCCCTTAACCCTGATGGTGTGCCCACGAGTAATATAGTGGATGAATTTTTTATTGAGATGTCTGGTGTGGGAGCTCATGAAGTGATTGTGGAAACCCCGTTCCATAATGGGTCGCTGGCCTCGATGACAGACAGCGAGGTAACAAAAGTGCTCCAGGCCTATCAAGAGAGATACAACGCCTTATCCAAGATGCCTTCTGCAAAATTCATCATCATTTTCAAGAACCATGGCGCTGGTGCCGGAACATCGTTAGAGCACTCACATTCGCAGTTGGTTGTAGCCCCGGTGCTGCCCAAATATGTCAGGATGCGTCACGAAGTGTCTATTCGCTATTATGACAAAGCTGGCAGATGCCTCTATTCTGACCTTGTAGAGCGCGAGCTCGGAATAGGTAAGCGGGTCGTGATGTACACCGACAAATTTGTGGTCCTGCATCCCTTTGCGTCTAAACGACCTTTCGAGACCTGGATTATACCCAGAAGACAGCAGGCCTGCTTTGGTGATGTCTCTCGGGAAGACCTGGGAGGTCTGGCTCATGTGTTACGGGTGATATTGCTGAAATTTCAGCAGGGGCTGAACAACCCCGACTTCAACTATGTCATCGATTCCGCCCCTATAGGTGATGAAAATGAACACAACTACATGTGGCACATGAGAATCGTTCCGCGGCTCACTGAAGTGGCGGGATTCGAGATTGGGTCTGGCATATACATCAATATAGCTGTGCCCGAAGAGACAGCTCAATTCATGCGTAATCTGGACATATAACGGGATATTAAGTCCTTGTTTGGAGAGTGATTATGGAGCGTTACAGGCCTATGCGTGTTGAGGATTACAAGCCTTTCGTGGGGGGTGAGACAATCAAGCGCATCAGAGAAAAGGCAAAGGCGCTGCAGAATTATCATATCGTCAATATAAATTCTACCTATTACGGCGGCGGTGTTTCCCAGCTACTGTCGTCGCTGACGCTCATGATGAATAGCCTGGGGATAAAGACAGGGTGGAGGGTAGTTCATGGCCCTCCGGATTTCTTCAGCGTCACCAAGAAAATACACAATGCTCTCCAGGGGGGAGATATCAATCTTACCAAGCGAAAAAGACACCTCTATGAAACAGTGGTCCATGAGAATGCTATTCGGAACCACTTAGACCATGACCTGGTCATCGTTCACGACCCTCAACCACTTCCCATGATTAATCACTACCGCAAGAAAAGCCCCTGGGTCTGGCGTTGCCATGTTGACCTTTCTAATCCTCACCAGCAGGTCTGGGACTATCTGGTCCCGTACATAGAGAAGTATGATGCGGTGATTCTGAGCAGCCGGAGCTATGCTCAAGATATAAAGACACCGCAACTGTTTTTCATGCCGGCGATAGACCCGTTCACCATCAATAACCGTGAGCTACCGCAGTGCGAAATAGATGAAAGGCTTAAGCATTATCATATTCCTACAGACCTTCCAATAGTGACACAAATATCGCGATTTGACCGCTGGAAAGACCCCGAGGGTGTGGTCAAAGCCTTCAAGCTGGCAAGAGAAGAGGTGGACTGCACGCTGGTACTGCTGGGCAATATAGCCACTGATGACCCCGAAGGGGAAGAGGTCTACAGGTCATTATCTAACTGCCGGGAGGAGAGGATAATCATTCTTACTGTTCAGGATGGAGCCTTGGTGAATGCCCTTCAGCGAAGGGCTGCAGTTGTCCTGCAGAAGTCGATTCATGAAGGCTTTGGGCTGACGGTTACTGAGGCAATGTGGAAGGGTGCTGCCGTAATTGGAGGCAACACAGGTGGCATTCGCCATCAAATCGAAGACGGCGTCAATGGTTTTCTGGTATCCTCCATCGAGGAGGCTGCCAGAAGGATTGTACAACTCATAAAAGACAGGGATATGAGAGAGCAGTTTGGACAAAAGGCGAGAGAAAGTGTCAGACAGCACTTTCTGATGACACGCTTATTAGAACAATATCTTGACCTGTTTAACTCCTTCGAAATTAGCTTCCGGCTGGCAGGCACGTTCAATGATTATGACTGATAATGCTGTTCGAGTCATCTATGTATGCCTGGCCCGGACATTGAACTGGGAGAAATGAAATGGGCAAGTCTATAAATAACGAGCATATTAAACCTAGAGGCGACGCGTCAAGGGCGACAGGAGAGTCGCTTAAAGACCTGCCTGTTGCCGAATTAATGAAAAGCCTTGAAGCTTCTGGTGATGGTTTGACCAAAGAAGAGGTACAACATCGCCTGGAAAAGTACGGCTATAATGAGATTGAAGAAAAGAAGGCAAGCCCAATCCTGAAATTCCTGTCCTACTTCTGGGGCCCGATACCAATCTTGATTATCATAGCCGCCATCCTATCTGCCGTACTGAGTCACTGGCCGGATGTCGGTGTTATCCTGGTGCTTTTGGTAATGAACGCCGTTGTTGGTTTTCGGGAGGAGTATCAGGCAGGCAACACCATTGCAGCTCTCAAAAATAAGCTGGCACTCAAGGCGAGGGTAAAACGACAGGGAGAATGGACGAGCATTCCTGCCCGTGAGGTGGTGCCCGGTGACATCATACGCCTCCGTATTGGTGAGATTATTCCTGCTGATGCCAAACTGCTCGAAGGAGACCCGGTACAGGTAGACCAGTCGGCCTTGACCGGTGAGTCTCTACCAGTCGAGCACAAGTCCGGGGATGCCGTGTTCTCAGGCTCTATTATCAAACAGGGCGAGATTGAAGCCGTGGTATATGCCACCGGAAAAGGCACCTATTATGGCAAGACGGCAGAATTGGTGGAATCGGCGGTTACCCGGAGCCATCTGCAACGGGCCATAGTCAAGATTGCCGATTATTTACTCGTTATTGCTGGCGCTTTGGCTGTCGTGATTATAGGTACAGCCATCGCGCGACACGACCCGATACTTGAGGTACTGCAATTCGTGCTGGTACTGACCATAGCGGCTGTACCGGTAGCGATGCCTGCAGTTTTATCCGTGACCATGGCACTCGGAGCCAAGGTGCTGGCGACCAAGCAGGCGATTGTCACCAAACTGACAGCGGTTGAGGAGGTTGCTGGTATTGATGTCCTGTGTTCAGATAAGACCGGCACGCTGACCCAGAGCAAACTAACTCCAGGAGACCCGTTCACCTTAAGCAATATTAGACCTGAAGAGGTGATTCTAGCCGGTGCGCTGGCTTCCCGCGAGGAGGACCAGGACCCGATAGACCTTGCGGTATTGAGCGGCATTAAAGATACCAAGTCACTAAAATCATATCAAATCACTCATTTCCAACCCTTTGACCCCGTCCACAAACGTACCGAGGCTGAGGTGAAGGGACCTGACGGGAAAAGTTTCAAGGTTACCAAAGGCGCCCCTCAGGTTATTCTGGCACTTGACCCCGACTCAGATAAGATAAAAGAAGAGGCAGACAAGGCGGTTAACGAGTTTGCCTCGCGCGGCTTCCGCTCTCTGGGGGTAGCGCGCACCGATGGAAAGGATAGATGGCAGTTCATCGGCATAATCCCTCTCTTCGACCCGCTGCGGGAAGATTCCAAAGAAACGATTGACACAACCCGCAAGATGGGCCTGAAGGTCAAGATGGTTACCGGTGACCAGGTTGCCATCGCCAAGGAAATCGGCCGGCAGCTAGAGCTCGGCACAAATATCATAGACGCCAGCATTTTTGACGAAACTAAACAGCACCAGGCAGGTCAACTAGCTGACGCTATTGAACAGGCAGATGGCTTTGCCCAGGTATTTCCAGAACACAAATACCACATTGTTGAAGTACTTCAACAACGGGGACACATTGTGGGTATGACCGGTGATGGCGTAAACGATGCCCCCGCTCTAAAGAAGGCTGATGCAGGTATTGCTGTTTTTGGTGCTACCGATGCTGCGAGGGCAGCTGCCAGCATTGTGCTAATGTTACCGGGACTCTCGGTGATTATCGACGCCATCAAGGAAAGCCGAAAAATATTCCAGCGCATGCTCAACTATTCCATCTATCGTATTGCTGAGACGGTTGCGCTGCTGGGATTCCTGACCCTCGCAATACTTCTCTTTAAGGTGTATCCCGTAACAGCCATAATGGTGGTGCTGCTGGCAATACTTAATGATGGTGCCATCTTGTCCATTGCCTATGACAACGTCCGGGCTTCGGACCAGCCTGAGGTCTGGAATATGCGGATGGTTCTTGGACTGGCTACTATACTGGGCGCTTTCGCCATGATACGGTCGTTTGGCATCTTCTACCTGGGCGATAGTGTTTTTCATCTTGATACCGACATAGTTCGGACAATGGTATACCTAAACCTCTCTGTAGGCGGTCACCTGACTGTATTCGCCGCCCGTACCAGGGGACCTTTCTGGTCAATCAAGCCGGCGCCGATATTGCTGATGGCCGTCCTAGGCACTCAATTAGTTGCCACTATAATCGCTGTTTACGGAATGTTAATGACGCCGTTAGGCTGGAAATATGCTGGCATTGTCTGGGGTTACTGCTTGGTAATGTTCCTGATACAAGACCAGGTGAAGCTTGTGGCACGTAAGGTCATATGTGAGGAACAATGTGGTTATTTTGGGAGGCATGTAAGAAGCGAAACCTAGTGTTAATGGAAAGTGGAAGTAGTGAAATCGATAGAAGACCGCTATACAAAAATATTCGGGGCTACCAGTGAGATGCTGCTTAAGGAGAAACGCGAAGTCTTGGTGGGTCAGATAAAGGGGGCAGGGTTAATGTAACTGATAGACTATGACAGGCATCTCAAGATATTCGGATTCGAGTTTTGAAAATCTTTGCAGAGTTAATCGAGGTGATTTGTATGAAATCTTATCTATTATTTACCGATACCGGGCCAATTGTGATTTTGACATCCTATGATTCAATAAGAGACCCAGAACTGGTCAGTAGACTGGAAACCAAGAGCGTCAAGAAATTTGCGGCATACGAATTGCCTCTATCCCTGGTGAAAGAGCGGTATGAAACGCACTTTGACATGGTGAGAAATAATCCAGAGGAGACGGACGAACTGAGAATACTCGAATATGACGGCGAACGAGCTTTCAAAATGTTTAGCTTTGATGAACTGGGGCCTCCAATATATCATGAACCAAAAAATAGAGTGGCGTAAGCAACAAGGCTGAGGCCCAATTTATCAGCAGAGGAGGTCAGTTATGAAGAGGGTGGCAATCAATGGGCTGGGACGTATCGGGCGCATGGTACTGCGCCACTATATGGAGGCTCGGCCCAAAGATATCGAAATTGTGGCCGCTAACGACCTTGTTTCTGCTGATGACCTCGCCTATTTAATCAAGTATGACTCGGTGCATGGGCGGGCATCATTCATGCTCTTTCCACAGTGGTTGTGCAGAGAAGCATGGTAAAAGTACAGGTGTGGTATGACAACGAGTATGGCTACTCAAGGAGGTTACTTGATACTATTGAACGCTTACCGGTTTAAGCAGGTACAGCCAGACCAGTGTTTCATTTTGTTGTCATTATGAGCAGCGGGTAGAAAGGAGGCGCTTATGAGAGTCTTGGTCTATAGCACACGGCCATACGATGAAGAGTCACTCAATTCAGCCAATCAGGGCAAGCATGAGCTACACTTCACTGATACACGTCTAAATGAGCGTACGGCAAACCTGGCCAAAAGCTATCCGGCAGCCTGTTGCTTTGTTGACGATGCAATCACTGCTAATGTGGTGAAGCAGCTCAATAAAGGAGGTACGAGACTGATTGCATTACGGTCAACAGGATTCAATAACGTAGACCTTTTGGCTGCAGACAAAGCTGGGATGACTATCATGCGAGTGAGCCATTATTCTCCCTACGCCGTGGCTGAGTTCGCAGCATGTATGATACTGGCGCTCAATCGTAAGATACATCGTGCCTATGAGCGGGTTCGTGAGGGCAACTTTTTGCTGGATGGTCTGCTCGGCTTCGATTTGCATGGTAAGAAAGTGGGTATTGTCGGTACCGGCAAGATAGGGAGTGTGTTTGCTGAAATTCTGCACGGTTTCGGCTGTAAACTTCTCGGCTATGATGTCGTGGAGAACCAGGATTGCTTATCTATTGGTATGCGATACGTCACTTTAGAAGAACTTTTAGGCGAGTCTGATATCGTGAGCCTGCACGCACCGCTGACTCCGCAAACGCACCATATCATAAACGCCAAAACCTTATCACTTATGAAGCCAGGAGCCATGCTTATTAATACCAGCCGCGGTGCACTGGTGGACAGCCGGGCTCTAATAACCGCTCTCAAAAAAAGACATTTAGGTGCCGCTGGCCTGGATGTCTATGAGGAAGAATCCCACATTTACTTTCAGGACTTGTCCAACGAGGTTATCGCCGACGACGTCATTACCCGGCTTACCACCTTTCCCAACGTGATAATAACCGGCCATCAAGCCTTTTTCACGGCAGAAGCCCTTACCGTCATTGCCGAGACTACGATTAAGAATATTAGCGATTTCGAGGGCGGTCGCAGCAATGAGAATATCCTGAAGCCACAGGAAGTGTTTAGAGGGGCTGGCAAGGAAAAGCCACATTAAATAGGGATTGATATGCCAATACCATCTCAATATTTTCTACCATCGATGCCTGAGGAACTGGAAGGCCTGGATGAACTTGCGCTGGACCTGCGCTGGTCATGGAATCATGCTGCCGACCTCCTCTGGGAACGGATTGACCCCGAGTTGTGGGTAAGAACAGGCAATCCCTGGCTCATTTTGCAGAGTATCTCTGCTACCCGCCTGAATGCCCTTAGTACTGACCCTGCCTTTCGAGAAATGCTCAGCGACTATAGGGGGTTATATCAGGAGGCACTGAGAAAGCCTGGCTGGTTTCAACAGGCCCATCCTGATTTGTCAATAACCATAGCCTATTTCAGCATGGAGTTCGGTCTGAGTGAGGCTCTACCCCTCTACTCAGGTGGACTCGGCATACTGGCTGGTGACTACATGAAGACGACGAGCGACCTTGGCGTCCCGGCCATCGGGATAGGGCTGCTCTACCAACAGGGATATTTTCGGCAGGTGCTGGATATTGCGGGCTACCAGACGGAATTCTACCCCTACAATGACCCCAGTCAGCTTCCTGTCATGCCAGTCCGTGATAAAGATGGTGAATGGCTGGCAGTAGAAGTAGATTTCCCAGGGCGGTCGGTGATATTGCGTGCCTGGGAAGCCAATGTCGGGCGGGGGAAACTCTATCTCTTGGATAGTAATGACCCCAGTAACAGCCCGGCGGATAGGGGTGTTACCAGTGAGCTTTATGGTGGTGGCCCAGACCTGCGGCTGCAGCAGGAAATAGTCTTAGGCATAGGGGGCTGGCGTCTCCTGCAAGCTCTGGATATCGACGCAGATATCTGCCATCTGAACGAAGGCCATGCAGCGTTAGTCGTGCTTGAGCGTGCGCGTGCCTTTATGGCAAAAAGTGACTGTGCTTTCGATGTGGCGCTGGCGGCCACACGAGTTGGAAATGTTTTTACTACCCACACACCTGTCGAGGCCGGGTTTGACAGCTTCCCACCTGATATGGTGCAGCACTACCTGGGTTCTTACGCCGATGAAATTGGTATTGGCCTTGAGAGGCTTCTTGCTCTTGGCCGCCAGGAACCGGCTAACATGCAGGAGCCGTTCAACATGGCCTATCTTGCCATGAAAGGGTCGGGGAGTGTAAATGGTGTTAGCCGTATTCACGCTGAAGTGAGCCGCCGAATTTTCCAGACTCTTTTCCCGCGTATTCCACAATGGGAAGTTCCGGTTTCATATGTTACGAATGGTGTGCATATGCCATCCTGGGACTCATCCGCCGCAGATGAAATCTGGAGCAATGCTTGCGGTAAGGAACGCTGGCTCGGTGATTTAAAGACCGTTGAAGAGGACCTGAGAAAAGTGCCTGATGAAGCACTCTGGAACCTTCGAAACCAGGGACGTCAGCAGTTAATAGGGCATACGCGGCATCGGCTGGTCTGGCAACTGGCAACAGCCGGTGCGTCTCAAGAAGAGATAGGCCAGGCGAGACAACTGCTCGACCCCGGTGTCCTCACTATCGGTTTCGCCCGCCGCTTCACTGGTTACAAGCGACCCAACCTGCTACTTTACGATGTGGAGCGGTTGGTCCGACTTTTGTGTCATCCGCAGCGTCCCGTGCAACTGATTATCGCCGGCAAAGCCCACCCCCGGGATGAGGAAGGCAAAGCCATGATTCAGGCCTGGTCGGATTTTATTCACCGCGCTGAGGTACGTCCTCACGTGGCTTTTCTTGCTGATTATGATATGTCTTTGGCCGGGCAAATGGTTCAGGGAGTGGATCTGTGGATTAATACACCACGTCGTCCGTGGGAAGCCTGCGGCACCAGCGGGATGAAGGTGCTGGTTAACAGCGGTCTAAACCTCTCAGAATTGGATGGCTGGTGGGCAGAGGCCTACCAGCCCAATGTTGGCTGGGCTATTGGCGATAGCCGGGAACACGCTGATGACCCGGGCCTGGACGCCAGGGAGGCGGAGCAGATTTACCATCTATTGGAAGAGGAGGTCATTCCCTCCTTCTATGAGCGGAACGCCCGTGGCATTCCGGAGGCCTGGATAGCGCGGGTGCGGGCCAGTATGGCAGAGTTAACTCCTCATTTCAGCAGCAACCGGATGGTCCGAGAATACGTCGAACGGCTGTACCTGCCGGCCAGCCAGCGGTACCACTCCCGGATTGCTGACGGCGCTTACTTGGCCTCGCGGCTCTGTCGCTGGCGCGACGCTCTGGAGAGAGACTGGACTAGGCTCCGCTTCGGTGAGCTGAATGTACAGGAGGTGAATGGCGAGTACACCTTTACGGTCCAAGTTTATATGGGCCAGAGTGACCCGGACAGCGTGAGGGTGGAACTATATGCCGAGCCAAATAGCTCTGATGAACCAGAGGTCCACAAAATGGAACGGCGTGAAGCGCCAGGAGGTACTTTGGGCAGTTATCTCTACTCCGCTCGCCTGCCAGTCCGTCGTCCGGCGGGTGACTACACGCCTAGAGTTGTCCCGTACTTTGACGGTGCTCTGGTGCCACTGGAGGCTGGACAAATACTGTGGTATGAACCATAGCCAGCCGAAGTGGGTGCAGATGGAACGATATTCGCGATGGGAGAGACTTAGGTGAAAAGGATTGGCATATTGACCAGCGGAGGAGATGCCCCAGGCATGAATGCCTGCATTCGGGCAGTCGTACGGACTGCCGTGGCTGCCGATGTGGAAGTTTTAGGCATAAGACGCGGTTATAATGGACTCATTCATAATGATATGTCGGCGCTGGATAGGAAATGCGTAGCTAATATCATGCACAAGGGTGGGACTATAATTGAAACATCACGTTGCCCTGAATTCAAGACCGTTGAGGGCAGAGCAAAGGCAATAAGAGTGCTGGAGGAAGCAGGAGTTACCGGCCTAATCTTACTTGGTGGCGATGGTACTTTCCGCGGGGGTACCCTGTTAGCAGACGAGTGCAACGTTGGCATTGTCGGCGTGCCGACAACCATAGATAATGACGTATATGGCACTGATTACACCATAGGTTTTGACACTGCCATAAACACGGCGCTTGATGCCATTGACCGTATCCGTGATACCGCACTATCCCTTGAACGGCTCTTCTTTGTAGAGGTGATGGGGCACCATACGGGATTTATCGCTCTGGAAAGCGGTATCGCCGGAGGTGCTGAGGAGCTAATCATCCCTGAGGCGCCGCTCAGCAGCGAAGAGTTATGCACAAAATTGAAGGTGGCTTTTAACCGAGGGAAGAAAAGCGCTATCGTTGTAGTTGCCGAGGCCGAACAACCTGGCTACAGCTTCAAGATAGCTCAAGAGGTAAAAAAGAATATAGACATTGATTCAAGAGTATGTATTCTGGGGCATATCCAGCGCGGGGGTCCACCCACTGCCCGTGACCGTGTGCTGGCAAGTATTTTGGGCTCTACTGCTGTAAAGGCACTATTGGATGGCGAGAGCGGTTGCATGGTTGGCGAGGTGAGAAACGAGATAACCTACACACCGTTGCACTATACCTGGGAAAAGAGCAAAGGCCTTAGCCCGCATCTTGAGGAATTAGCTGGGCTCCTTTCTGCCTGAAACAGTGGGGGAATTAGCATCAATTTGTTGAGCGAGGTAACTAATGTCAAGACTATACAAAAGACGTACCAAGATAGTATGCACCATTGGTCCGGCGACCGGCTCGACAGCTATGCTCGAGAGGTTAATCAGGGCCGGTATGAATGTTGCCCGGCTTAATCTGGCGCACGGCACTCCGTCCGAACATGCCCGATATGTTCAGAATATAAGAAATATAAGCCAGCGTCTGCACACAAATGTTGCCGTTCTTGTGGACCTACCCGGTCCTAAATATCGTACCGGGAAGCTGAAAGGCGGGCAAGCCATTTTGAAAAGGGGTGCCCAACTGGTCTTTACCACACAGCAGATAGAGGGCGACGCGACCAGGGTATCGGTGAACCTGCCCAATCTCCCGAGGGATGTAAAGCCGGGGGATGTCATTCTCCTCGCTGATGGTGAGATGCAGGCTAAGGTGCTGCAAATAGACGGCGGCGAGGTAACATGCCGTGTTACCGTTGGCGGAGTTCTAACCGAAGAGCGAGGCCTCGTTGTACCGGGTATGCAAATTTCCGGTCCGTTTATCAGTGACGCTTTGCAGGAAGACCTTA
>CAZTBG010000008.1:16958-42168 GCA_964611805.1 uncultured Dehalococcoidales bacterium
CCGGGTATGCAAATTTCCGGTCCGTTTATCAGTGACGCTTTGCAGGAAGACCTTAATTTCGCTCTTAGCCAGGAACCTGATTACCTGGCTCTTTCCTTCGTGAACGAAGCTCAAGATATCGCCGGTGTCAGAGGCCTTATGAGAGAGAAAGGTGCGGAAGTACCTATTATCGCTAAGATTGAACGGGGTAAGGCGGTGAGCAATTTCGATAGCATTCTGGCTGCCGCTGACGGCATCATGGTAGCCAGGGGAGACCTCGGGGTGGAGATACCACTGGAAAAGGTGCCTCTGGTGCAGAAAGAGATAATTAAGAAGTGTAATCGGGCAGGAAAACCGGTGATTACGGCTACCGAGATGCTGGAGTCGATGGTGAAAGCGATGCGACCCAGCCGGGCTGAGGCGACAGATGTTGCCAACGCTATATTTGACGGCACGGATGCTACCATGCTCTCGGAAGAGACTTCGATTGGAGAGCATCCGCTGCAGGCCGTGAAAGTAATGGACAGGATTGCCCGCGAGACCGAAAAAAAACTGCCTTACGAACTGGCGCTCTCCGAGAAAAGGACCTGGTCTGAAGAGGGAACCGAGGAGCTGATAAGCTACAGTGCCTGTGTTACTGCCCATAGTCTGGGTGCGCGTGCTATCATCGCTTTTACCGAATCCGGCAGTACCGCCGGACGGGTATCCAAGTACCGGCCTCGCACAGCCATTCTGGCAATGACTCCCGCTGAGGTCATTTGCCGGAGGCTGGTACTGTACTGGGGCGTTCAGTCTGTTCAGGTGGCAACACCGTCTTCTATATCTGGGCTGTTTAGTGAGGCGTCGACATTATCGAGACAACTGGGTCTGACTAAAACCGGAGACCTGGTGGTTATCACCGGCGGCATCCCGGTTGGAAAGGCTGGTACCACCAATATGCTCAAGGTGGAGACTATCGAATAAGGCACCTGGTTTCTGTCTTGGGAGGGGATTGAAGTGGTAATAGGACTGGTGCTCTTGAAGAATAGGGAAAAGGATTGCCTTGTGTATTCGTTTTGCGCATAATGAAATATCGATGATGGGAGAAGATAATGAACGACAACATTGACTCTTTGGTTGCTGATTTAAATTGCGATGACGCAATGAGATGCCAGCACGCCCGGCGTGCACTCGTTGCTATGGGAGAAAGGGCAGTAGGGCCACTGACAGAGGCACTTTTCAGTAGGAAGTATTGGGTTCGATGGGAAGCTGCTAAAGCACTCGGGCAGATTGGCAGTCCTACCGCAATCCAGTCACTGATTAAAGTCCTGGAAGACGATGCGCCCGCTGTGCGCTGGCTTGCTGCCGAAGGCTTGATAGCTATCGGGCAGGAGGCTTTGGAACCTTTATTAATGGCCTTGATAGAGCACGCGGACTCACTTTTACTACGTGAGGGGGCACACCACGTCTTTTATGATACGCATAGGGCTGACCTGCACGAAATACTACGGCCTGTAATGAGAGAATTGGAAGGATCAGAACCATCTGTTGAGGTTCCACTCGCTGCAAAAAAATCTCTAACAGAGTTGAAGCGAATATCCAATCGATAGACTCAAGCGCCTGTACTCATTTGCGGTATCGGTTCGATATCTAGCTCAGAAAAGGCATTCATAAATAACTACCTAGACTTATGCACGTCACAGACGGCCTGAGGGAAAAATCTCCCAGGCTGGCTCATAAATACGAGCACTTTGTTATTGGCTGCGTCCGATAAGTCTTATCTTGTCGAGTTGTTCGTTTGCCAGAGCGAAGACAGCGGCGCGCTCTGTGCCGGTTAAACGGCGCCTTTCCTGGCGGTCTCTTGCCCACTCATCAAATGAGGCAAGAATGAGTGGTTTAGGGGTGTCAGGTAACAATACTGGTTTAAGTTCCAGAGGTACGCCCAGTTTTGTCAGGCCCTCCTCGAAGGGAGTATCACGTGATGTATCGAAGGTTTGCCAGCCATCGATGTACACCTCTGCAAGGACATGGTCCTGCTCCTGGTATGGCTCTCCCATCTGATGCCCTATCTGTTTATCCTGCCTGGTTATCCACTCAAAGAGCATCAGTTCCGCTTCAACTTTAAAGACCCGGTATCTGGCCGGGATTCCAACAGACCTCAACATAGCTACAAGGAGGTTGGTTTTTCCTGAGCACATGCCCGCTTTTGCCCGGAGGGTTTCGGAGGCCTTAACATACCAGTCGTCGTATACATAGGCTAATTCTTTGACAAACCTGTATAGTGTGTCGAGTTTCTGGTGCTTGTTTGTCAGACTGTTAATCAGACCAGACGCGACAGTTCGGATATCAGGCGCCTTGTCAAAATCGCAGAGTCTAGTTGGTCGGAGGTACTTTTCGAAGGAATTCATAATACAATGCCCGACTAGAGTTAGTTTATTTTAACCAGCTTTCATCCCGAGAGCAAACAGAGAGCAGGGTGGAAACATAGAAGCCCCATGAGTTATTATGCTGGAGACCAAGCGATAATAAGTACTGTTGATAAACGAGGTGAAATATGAGTGGCCCGCTTGAAGGAATCAGAGTCCTTGACCTGACGCAGGTATTGTTCGGACCTTTCGCCACCATGTTGCTCAGTGATATGGGGGCTGAAGTTATCAAGATTGAGAGGCCGGAGGTGGGTGATATCGCCAGAGGCAATGGTCCCGTTGTCCGTGGGGTGAGTACCTACTTTCTGAGCCTCAATCGCGGGAAAAAAAGCCTTACATTGAATCTGGCCACAGAGAAAGGCGTCGAGTTGTTCTTAAAGCTGGTGCAGTCAGCAGACTTGCTGGTCGAGAACTTCACGCCGGGGACGATGGAGAAACTGGGTCTGGGCTACGAAAGAGTGCGAGAGCACAATCCCAGGATAATATACGTTGCTGGCTCAGGCTTTGGCCAGTATGGTCCCTATGCAGGCAAGCCGGCCTTCGATATCATTATTCAGGCTATGGGAGGAATCATGAGTATCACGGGTGAGGAAGGAGGACCACCAGTGAGGCCAGGAGCATCCTATGGTGACATTGCTGCTGGTTTATTCTTATGCGTTGCCGCTCTGGCTGCCCTGCAGGAGCGCCAGTCCAGTGGAGAAGGACAGCTGGTGGATATCAGCATGCTGGACTGTCAGGTGACCGTTCAAGAAAACGCTTTTGTCCGTTATCTTAATACTGGTGAGGTACCACATGCTCTCGGTACAAGGCACCCGGTGATAGCGCCGTTTCAAGCATTCCAGACGAAGGATGGCTACGTAGCAGTAGCCCTCAGGGGTGGTACGAAGGACCAGTGGCCTCTTTTTTGCGCTATCATCGACCGTCTTGATATTATGGATGACCCGCGATTTCGGAATGGCTGGTTGCGTATTCAGAATTATGAAGTGCTGGAACCAATCCTGCGAGAAGCAATGAAGACAAGGACCACCAGGGAATGGGTCAGCGAGCTGGAAAAGGTAGAAATACCCTGCGGGCCGGTAAACACGATTCCCCAGGTGGCGGACGACCCACAGATTGCCGCCAGGGATATGATTATCGATGTCAATCATCCGGCAGCAGGGGGATTCAAGGTCGTTAATACACCTTTCCGATTTTCCAGAACACCGTCCAGAGTGGAACGGGCCTCCCCCGAATTGGGGGAGCATACTCAAGATGTCCTGAGCCAGCTTCTGGGGATAAACGAAACGGAAATCGCTGAACTGAAAAAGTCAGGCGTGATTTAGGACGAGACAGTTATTATTGCAAGTGCCAAGAACGGGGGAAGAAATGAGTGATTTAGTTCTTGTAGAGACGAAGGAGCATATCTGTACTGTTACGCTCAATCGACCTGAAAAGCGGAATGCACTGAATCCTGAATTGCTGCGTCTCATGAAAGATGCCTTTAGTAGTATAAAGCCGGGAGGAGAAGTCAGGGTAGTGGTTCTCCGCGGTGTTGGAGAGAAGGCCTTTTGTGCGGGGGCAGACCTTACGGCCGTGCTGTCGGAGGAAGGTGGAGGGGATGTTGTTCAGGACGCACTAGAAAGCGTTGTTAACTGCCCCTGCCCGGTTATCGCTATGATTTATGGGTACGCCGTGGGCGCGGGGTGTGACCTTGCGGCAGCTTGTGATTTTAGAATAATCGCCGATTCAGCTCGGATAGGGATAAATCCGGTCAAAATCGGGCTGGTATATTCTCCGAAGGCGATAGCACGATTGATTAACCTTATTGGTCCGGGTTATACCAGGGAGCTATTTTTCACTGGCAGATTCTTCACAGCTGAAAGGGCGCAGAAAATAGGACTGGTAAATTATGTTGTCCCGGAGAATGAACTGCTGGCTACTACCTACTCCCTGGCCCAGGAAATCGCTGAAAATGCCCCCCTAGCCGTAGCCGGAACCAAGTCTATTATAAATAAATACCTTGATAGACGGCTGAACCCAGAAGATGAAAGAGAAATGCGGGCCATCGTGAGACATGCCCGGCAGACCGAGGACATGAAGGAAGGGGTGCAGGCCTTTGCCGAGAAACGCAAGCCCGAATTCCGGGGGAAATAACGCTCCCCGGACTGCGTCTTTAGTTACAAACTCAGTTTGGAGCCGGTGCCCCGCCCGGTATACCATCATTGCCTTGTTGAGCTGGTAAGGGCAGTCCCGGAGGACCTGCTCAGTATTGTCACGCCCTTAGAAGCGGGCGAGGATGTGAAGGTTGACGGTTTCAGATGGTTAATGGATAATGATAACCCTTATCAGATATTTCCTGAGACCGATAGCCGTTCTCGTCCCTCAAAAACTGCCTTTTATGAACACGGGATAGACTTAATCAAGAAGTTGACAGAGTATCTTCTGACCCTAATAGAATTTGAGCAGGATGGCCAGGCAATCAAGGTGGATGGCTTCAGACTGAAAAACTTTCAGGATTGGCAGGTTAGCAACTGCTACCCAGGGAACTCATGTTTTGTGTGTCCATACCGAGGCACCAAAGTGAATGACCAGAAACGTGCCGTCAGAAATATCTGATTGTTCAGCTATTTGATAAATACGCGATACGGGTTACCAATTTATTTATTGACTTCGGGGATAGCTGGAGTTTCCTCAATATCCGGTCCGTCAGCCCCTTCTCGCCACCAGGTTATCGGCCGGAATTCTCGCGGCACGATGCCCTCCTGTTTGAATCTCGGGTACCCCAGGACTATGGAGTTTACTATTGAAAAAGGGGGACGAAGCCCCAGTTTCTCCATGATAGAAGGCACCATATTGCATACGGCAATAAACCCGACCCAGGTAGCCTTTAGTCCCAAAGAGTTCGCCACGAGGACCATGTTAGTCCCACAGATACCTACCTGTATTTGCGGCCCGCCAATAGCCCGGCTGTCGGCGGCAATCAGAATCACCGCCGGGGCACCCAGCAAGACAGGGTGAATCCGGTTGGCAAGGCCTGTCCCAATCCCACCTTGAATAATACGGGGGTCGTAAGTCGCTGGATTTGGATTAGCCTCGTATCCGGCCGCCAGTGTTTTTACCGTGTCGTCATTAGCATACATCCGGTGGAGCCCGGTCAATATACCCCACGCTGCCTCATTCATCTCGTTGATAAGGGCCTTGTTGGTAACGACGATGAACTTCCAGGGTTGGGCGTTGCCGCTGCTGGGAGCGGCCCGCCCTGCCTCCAGCACCCTCCTGATTAGTGGTTCGGGTACCGATTTATCAGAGAAGTTCCTGACGCTGCGCCTTGCATATATAACCTTCTCGACCGCATTCCATTCATCAGGATTCCCTTCGGCATCCTGGGGTTGCAGGGGATATACCGCCGGCAGTGGATGGGGGTAAGTCTTCCAGAAGCCAGCGTCCACATGATATGGCTCAACAATGTCAATGGCATCTACTGGGCAAGCTACCATACAGTTATAGCAGCTGAAGCAGGCCCAGTTCTCCTTGAGCCGGGGAATACTATTCTCTCCCATTTCCCAGGTCCCGAAGGGGCAATTCTCGATACACAGGCCACAGCCAGTGCACTTATCCGGGTCCACCTTCATCTTTCCCATGTGGACATCTTCTGGACGGAATATCGGCTTCAGGTCTTTTTCCCAAGTCATTGGCATAGCCTGCCCTCCTCCGCTTTTAATGCATTAGGAACCTATTCTGCCGTGTACCAATAAAGGCTAGAGATGAATCCATTTTCCATCACTGATTGTCACTCCAAGCGGGTCAAGGCGGACACGCATGACGTCCAGCTCTTCCTCTGTGGGTGGCTTCATCCGCTCCAGCTTGGGGGCAACCAGCGGCTCGAAGTCCATCTTTTCCAGCACGTTCTTCACTTCAACCCACTCGGCAAGGGCCAGGAGCTTCATGTATCTTGTCTCTTCGTCGTAGCCAAACATCGCCTCGGGTGTTAAAAGACGGTACGGCCCGCTACCAGCCGGTAGTCCGGCCCTCTCCCTCGCCCCAAGCGAGCCATCCAGAAAACCAGGTGAAGAGACAAAGTCCATCTTTTTTACAAACTTGCGCTTCTCCTGTGTGGTCATAAGAATGGTGCGCCAGCACATTGAAGCGATTTCGTTGGCACCACCCGCCCCACCATAGCGCCTCCCCGGATGGTAGTAGTCGCCACCCAGAAACGAGGAGTTAATGTTGCCGTAGGGGTCTACCTGCAGGGTGGCCAGCATCCCGTAGTCGAAAAAGCCGGTCGACGCCAGGCTGCAGACGGTATTCATATTCGTCCAGGCAACCCCTCGATAGCTTGCCTTGGCGCTGACAAACTGCATCAGGGGCGAAAGTGGTACCAGGGGCTGTGGGGCAATTACCCCGTCTTCTGTACTGGCGGTGAGATTCGGCAGATACAGGGCCTGCGCCAGCAGTGAGGCAATCCGGGGTGGGCCACCCCCCACCACCCAGTAGCTCTTGTCCGCTTCCATCATGTTTGCCATGACGGAAATCATGGCTTCGGCCTCGGTAAAATCAGTTGCACTTGTCATAGGTAGTAGCCCTCCTTGATTTTGGCTGCCTGTTTCAGTGCCAGTAACCGCTTCAGCCCGATTCTCTGTTCCAGGTACTCCTGGTGGTTAGCCACACCGTAAACATACTTTTCCAGGTATTGCTTCAGTCCCTCTCCGCTTGGTTCCCTGCCTGCCTGCATGAGCTCCATTACGGCTGGCTGGTCACTGTCATACAACCCCTGGACCTCCCCGGGATGAGCGCCAAAAGGTGCCTCGACAACGGCGTCCACGAGATAGTAGGGTATGGTTGTCTTGCCGGGGTCACGCCTGATGTACTCAGTATCAATAATCTCCTCGGTAGAGATGATGAGTTTCTTAGAGGCCGCCGCAGTCTCCCAGGGTGATACGCTCGGACCGAAGATACGGGCGTTGCCATATACATCGCACTGGTGGACGTGTATCAGGGCAATATCGGGATTAAGGGCTGGCAGCAACGTAATCTCTTTTTCTGTCCAGGGGTCTTTGACCAGTTTAGCCGCCGAGTACTGAAAAGCCCCCGTCCCCCCGAGAAACCTCACCGGAATAAAGGGAATACCTAGAGCACCAGCCAGTTGCCTCATTGTCAACGCCGAATTGCTCCACTCGGTAACCGTGATATCCCCGCTGTCGAGGACGCGGGTCAGTGCCGAACCTACACCTATAAAGCCAACATCAATGTGACTGACACAGCCAGCACCTACCAGTAGATTGACAATGACGTAGGTAAAACGCCCACCCACACCCAGATTTTTCTTCCTCTGACGAACGACCTCACGCAAAAGTGAGCTGGGCCCCCGCATAACCATGTTGCAGTCGAAACAGAGATAATCACCATCGCTGACGAATTTGCTCACGGCTTCCTGTTCGGTCATTACCTTCTCTACCAGAGTGCGTGGTTTGTTGTCGCGTATGTAGGCCCTGTGTCTATCCGGGTCAGGCACATGAAACAGTCTGCCAATCCCTGAATCAAGAACTTCCATGGTGCTCCCTTCGTACCTTGTTTATTCTTACCAGAATCAATCTTTTTCCAGGATGTGGATAGTCATGGCGGCTTCCCCTGCGCCGACCGTACCACCGGCATTGTGGGTCATAGCGATACGGTGTTTTTTCACCTGTCGCTGGCCGGCCTCACCGCGGAGCTGGGTAACAAGTTCGTATATCTGTGCCAGCCCGGAAGCGCCGATAGGATGTCCTCGTGAGATTAACCCACCGCTGGGATTAACAGGAATTTTACCATTCAGTGCCGTATCCCCTCTTTCCGCTATCACGCCTCCCTCTCCTCTCGGGCAAAATCCCATCGATTCCATGGCAGAGACCTCTCCGAAGGCAGTGGCATCATGGACCTCCATCACGTCAATATCCTCGGGTCCCAGTCCGGCAATACTGAAGGCCCGTTTGGTGGCCCGCTCGACGATATCGCTACTCCCGGTCCGATTCCCCCCTTCGAGTATGGATGCCCGGATTTTCACTGCCCGGCTGTTAGGGTGCTTCTTGAGAAAGTCCTCGCTGCAGACAATGGCGGCTGCGGCACCATCACCAATGGGAGCGCACATTGCCCTGGTCAGTGGATAGGACACGATATAATCATTCAATACCTGCTCTACCGTCTGGGGAAAGGTGTACTGGGCCAGGGGATTCATGGTTGAGTTGTTGTGGTTTTTTGAAGCGATAACCGCAAGCTGGCGCTGGGTTGAGCCGTAGGCTTTCATATGCGCCCGGGCACCGGCGGCATAGAAGTCCATGAAGGCCGAATGACCGCCCTGCTCCTCTTGTCGCTGCGCTTCTGGACCTTTTCCCCTGGTTTTCTTCTCCTCTTCACGGAGTCGGGCCATTGGCTGTGCCGTCTCCTCGACATCAGTGGCTGC
Source organism: uncultured Dehalococcoidales bacterium (assembly GCA_964611805.1). Taxonomy (GTDB): domain Bacteria; phylum Chloroflexota; class Dehalococcoidia; order Dehalococcoidales; family Fen-1064; genus W589. The sequence goes on from CAZTBG010000008.1 coordinate 25,758, forward strand.
CGAGAAACTCTGCATTACCTTGACACGGTCTTCGTTATACTGTTTTTCAACCCCGATGGCAAGGGTACAATCGTAGAGTTCCGCCTTGATAGCGGACCAGGCACCATGAAGGGCAGTGCTGGCGCTGGCACAGGCATTTTCCACATTGGTTACCGGTATGCCCTGAAGCCCGCTCGCCGACAGGGCTACCTGTCCGCGTATCGAGTGTTGGAAAGAATAGAGGCCCCACGTGGTATTGGAGAACCAGGCAGCTTCAATATCATCCCTGGTGAGGTCACAGTCGCGGAGAACATCATCAAGGACCTCTCTGGTCATGTCCTTCATGCTTCGCTCGAGGAACTTGCCGAACTTTATCATGCCAACGCCGATTATATAGATATCGTTGCCCACTGCTCACCCCTCCGCTACTTTATTTCCCATTGTAAACCGGAATCCTCTAGTCGGCCAGAAGTCTTACCGCGCCTTCCAGGGCGAGGGTCTCATTGACGCCATCTTCAATCATGGATGCCCGCGCATCACGGAATATCTTCTCAATGACGAAGTCCTTGGAGAGCCCGTACCCACCGAAGATTTGTATCGCCATACTGGCCACGCGGAATGCTGTTTCGGTGCCCATTATCTTCGAAGCAATCGAATACTGGAGAGCCGGGGTCCTTGTCCGGGCGTTATAGAGTGAGACCCTTCGGGATAAAGAACGGGCGGCCTCAACCTGAGTAAACATGTCAAAAAGCCTTGCCCTGACACTCTGGTGCTCCATAATTGGCCTCCCGCCCTGGGACCGCTGCTTGGCATAGGCAAGGGCTTCGTCCAGGGCAGAACGTGCTGTGCCCACGAACATGGTCCCCATACCGGCATTCGCCCCGGCAAGTATATTATAAATCATCAATTTGTAGGTTGCCGCATCACTACAGACCATATAGTCCTTGGGAATCCGCACGTCATCGAAAAATATCTCACCCTGGTTGAGCGCCCGCTGCCCCAATTTATTGAGTGGTTTACCCCGGGAGACGCCAGGCAGGTCCAGAGGAACGACCGCGACCCCACAGTCCTCCATACTGCGGCATGGTTCGATACCCAGGAAAAGGGCAGCGTGGGTGGCAATGGTGCCATTGCTTACCCAGGCTGATTTCTGTCCGTTGAGGACGTACTCATCCCCTTTCAAGGCAGCCGTCACCTGAGGGATTGTCTTGGTCTTATCGGAATGCTCCCCATCAAAATAAAGCCAGTCGGAGCCTCGTTCAGGCTCGGTGATAGCCCAGCATCCGATTAGCTTAGCCTCGGTGTCCTCACAGTAACGGCGGACAAGGTACTGTAGCTCCTTGTTAGGTGACAACATGGCAATGTTGAAGGGGAATGCGGTCACACCCAGACTGATTGCCAGGTCGGGGGCGGCATAGCCCATCTCCTCGGATATGAGGTTCCCGGCCAGAGGGTCATTCATGGCCAGACCACCGTATGCCTCCGGGAAATTCCTCTTGTGGTAGCCAAGTTTATAGGTCTGGCGTAGAACATCCCATAAGATTGAGTCCTCGGCAATCACGTCCTGAGGGTCGGTAAGTTTGTCCAGCTGGATGGCGGCCGGACGCCACACATTCATAAAAAACCTTCTCGCCTCGTCACGAATCGCCCTCTGTTCGTCAGTCAGGTTGAAGTCCAGTTCAACTAGTCCCATGGTAATCCCCTTTCGGCCAATTACTACCCTATATAGTCATACATTAGTACCGTACACTCTGTGTCGCACCAAGAACAGCAAGCGTCTGATTTCTCTTAGCTGTATTTATCGTAGCATATGATTCTTTCAAGCGGCTTCCTGGGCCTTGGCTCTGGCCAAGAATCAGTATAGCCAACGGGCATCACAACCAGTACTCTTCTATCCTCGGGGACTGTTAGTAATTGCTTTATCTCACGCTCATCAAGGGCTGCAATCCAGCAGGTACCCAGGCCTTCTTCTGCAGCGACGAGCGTGAGGTGGTCCAGGGCAATTGCCAGGTCAATCTCCATGACACTCTGGTAATCAGCACTGTTTTTGTCAATCTCCGCTGGGACATCCCGCCCGATTGTCAGGGTTACCTGTTCGTCCTTGTAATACCGGACAACAGCACTCCCCTCGGAACCGCAAGCGACAATCACAACGGGGGCCTCAGCGACGAACCCATGGCCCTGCGGTCTACCCGGATACCATCTACACGCTGCAGCGAGTTTTACTTTTGTATCCTTGTCCTGCACAACAATGAATCTATATGGTTGGCGATTGCCGCCCGATGGAGCCAGTCGCATCGCCTCCAGCAGCTTGTCCATTATTTCGTCGGGTATTCTATCTGGTCTGAAGCTCCTTATGCTTCTCCGTTTCTTGATTGCGCTCATCACATCCACGGCTACGGACCTCCCTGTTATTATATCTCTGTCTGCTAGGTCAAGAGAAAGTTATTATGCTCATCAAACTTCGTGATAGTATTATCATATCACCACAGTCACGGGACACCAGTCAAGCTATGCCAGCAGACCACCATCGGCAACAAGGGTATGCCCTGTGACATAGCTGGAGGCATCCGATGCCAGAAACAGGGCCACACTGGCAATCTCACCCGGCTCGCCGATTCGCCCGAGCGGCACCTGTGACTCGAACTGTTTCATGAAATCGACGTTATCCCAAATAAACCGGAGCATCTCTGTTCTTATTCCTCCCGGAGCAATGGCATTTACCCGTATACCATAACTGCCCAGCTGTCGCGCCATCACCCGGGTAAGCATGATTATGCCCGCTTTGGAGACATTGTATGGCCTGCCGGCGAGTGTGAGCCCCGTTGGTACGGTGGGTACAGGTATCAATGGCGCAAGTGCCCTGGCTACTGCCCCTCCCCGTAACCCCTCCACTGAGGCTATATTGATGATGTTCCCCTTCTTACGCTCGACCATTCCCTCACTCACCGCCTGAGAGCAAAGATAACAACCGTTAAGATTAACATCGATGACCTTCTGCCAGTGTTCCTCTGTAAGTTCTGATTGGACTTCCAGCCCGCTTATACCGGCATTGTTTACCAGAATATCGATAGCCCCAAACTCAATTGTTACCCTTTTAATGAGTTCCTCGACTTCCGACTTCTGACTGACATCAGCCCGCACAGCCAGGCAACGCCGCCCGAGGCCCCTGATTTCATCAGCCACAACCTCTAACTCACCGTCATCAATGACGTAATCGGCAATGGCAACATCTGCCCCGGCTTCGGCCAGGACCAGAGCGATAGCCTTGCCTATCCCCCTCTTACTACCGGTAACAAGGGCCACCCTGTTTTCCAGAGATAAACTGGGTATAGTCATGGCCTGGCCTCCTCAATAGTCTGAAATCGGAAGTGATGGGATTGACTTTATATTGGGTGAATTCTATAGTATTGCTTAAAAAGAGGCAAGTGGTCAGTCAAGCAAGCGTTTTTGGCTTTTCTACTCCCTGCCTTCAGGTTACCACACCGAAGACACCATTGCGGGTAATGAAACAGGATGGTTGAGTGAGCCTAAAAGATAAATGTGCCATCGTGGGACTTGGCTACACTGTCCAGGGGAAGGTCCCCGGGCGGAGTGGTATGAGCTTCTACCTGGAAGCTACCAGGAATGCCCTTGATGATGCCGGTCTGAATATACAAGAAATTGATGGCGTCATCATTCAACCCTGTCCCACTGACCGCAGTGTTACTGCCTTCACACTTGCCCAGGAATTGGGTGTTAATCTACGCTATGGTGCTGACCAGCAGCTTCAGGGGGCCAGTGCCTGCGCCATTATCCAGCACGCCGCTATGGCCGTTGATGCCGGACTGTGTAATTACTGCCTCTGTGCCTTTGCCGATACCTCACGGTCAGCGCCCCAGGGTATCGTCTACCAGGTGGCGTGGGGTACCAGTGCCGCCTATGGTATGTTCGGTGTGGCCGCTAACTATGCGCTGATTGCCCGCCGCTACATGCACGAATACGGGATAACCAACCAGCAGTTCGGAGAGGTGGCCGTAGCCTTCAGGAAGCATGCGTCGCTAAACCCGATAGCCCAGATGCGCAATCCCATCACTATCGATGATTATCACAGCTCGCGCTGGATAGTAGAGCCGCTGCACCTCCTCGACTGCTGCCTTGTCTCTGATGGTGGTCGTGCCCTGATTGTCACCTCAGCCGAGCGGGCCCGTGACTTGAAACAGCCACCTGTTTATGTTATGGGTATGGGCCAGGGCCATCCCTTCGAAGACCCTTTACAACGTCCGACGCTAACAGTAACCGGAGCGGTGGAATCTGGAAAGACGGCCTTTGCCATGGCCGGTATCACCCCTGAAGACGTGGACGTGTGTGCTATCTATGACTCTTTCAGCTTCGTCGTACCGATGCAATTTGAAGACCTGGGTTTCTGTGGCAGGGGAGAAGGCGGTGCTTTTGTAGAGGGGGGCCGAATCGCCCTGGGAGGTGAGTTCCCCACCAACACCTCCGGCGGGCTTCTCTCAGAGGTCTATATTCAGGGCTGGGTGGGACCTCATGAGGCGGTACGTCAACTCCGTGGCGACTGTGGAGAGAGGCAGGTGCCCAGTGCGGAGATAGCCCTGGTAACAAGCAGCGGCGGTGTAATGAGCACTCACGCTACCCTGATATTGAGAAGGTAATCATGAGTGAGAGAAACCAGAAACCGTTACCCCGCATTGATGAGAGGAGTCGCCCTTACTGGGAGGCGGCCAAACGGCATGAACTCTTTCTCCAGAAGTGCCGGGAGTGTGGCCATTACCGTTATCCTCCGGGTGAGATGTGTCCCTCCTGCCTATCTGATAAGCTGGAGTGGGTAAAAGCCAGTGGTCGGGGTACGGTGTACACCTGGACGGTGTTCCACCAGGTATATCATCCGGCTTTTGAGAAGGATGTACCCTACGCGGTTGTTGCGGTGGAGTTGGAAGAAGGGCCGAGGTTGCTCACCAACCTAGTAGACTGCGAGGCGAAGGCTATCAATATTGGTATGCCAGTAGAGGTGGTCTTTGATGATGTTACCGAGGAAATAACTCTTCCCAGGTTCCGCCCTGTTTCTCAATAAGCCCAAAAATTGAGAAGTCCTTTCGGGTATTATTTCTTTCCAGATTATCTGATATTGTTCAGGAGAGAGAGGTGGAAAAAGGAATGTTGCACACAGAGTTATGTGATATGTTGGGGATTAAGCACCCGATTATTCAGGCGGGGATGGGGCCCTATAGTACTAACCGGCTGGCAGTAGCGGCGGCTAACGCCGGGGTATTAGGCGTTATCAGCACCAGCGGTTTCGGTTACCTGAGCGGCGACCCTGCTCGAAGGGGTACCGGTGTGTCAGAGCTGATAAAGACACTTACTGACGGGGAGGGTGGTACCTGGCAGGAGCAGATGAAGCGTGCTCTCCATCGGGTTAAGGAAGCAACCAGAGAGACGAAGGGCATATTCGGCATAAACTGCATGGTATCTTCCGAAATGGCTGGATTTGCCAGAGAGATTATTCGGACCACGATTGAAGCCAGAGACGAAGATTCGGGGATGAAAGAAAGGCTGAGGGTAATCATTACCTCAGCTGGTGACCCGCTGCCTCTAACGGAACTGATAAAGCCTTCGGGGGTAAAATGGTTCCACGTAGTCCCCTCTGTCCGTCACGCTAAGCGATGTGAGCGGGCCGGGGTAGACGCCGTAATTGCTTCAGGGCAGGAGGGCGGCGGGCACGTTGCCTGGGAGCCAGTCCATACTATGGTGTTGTTGCCAGCAGTGGCCAGGGCTGTTGATATTCCTGTTATCGGTGCTGGTGGTTTCGCTAACGGGGCCTCGCTGGTGGCTGCCCTGGCTCTAGGGGCGATTGGAGTCCAGATGGGGACGAGGTTCCTGGCTACCAGGGAGAGCGATTTCAATCAGGTGCATAAGGACTATATTCTCAAGAGTGGAGAGCGTGATACTATCGTAGCCAGGGGGGTTGTGGGGCCATTGAGATGGGTAAAGAACGAGGCGGCTACGGAGTTTGCCCGGCTAACAGTGAGTAAGGCCCCCGGGGTCTACCTCGGTGAGCCGGATGACTTGAGTGCCGTTGCCCGTGAGGTGGTCGCAATGGAGAATAGGGGCTGGGACGCCCAGTTCCGTGGTGATGGCCCGAGGGCACTGCTGCCTGCGGGAGAGGTGGCAGGTCTGGTAGACGACCTGCCCACGGTTAAGGAACTCGTCGAAAGAACGGTAAAAGAGGCCGAGGAACTCATCCAGAATATGCCTTCGAGATTCCTCAAGAACTAAATGTCTTGGTTTTGTTTGCATTTAGTTTGTTAAACTGTCATTACGAGGAGCGTAGCGACGAAGTAATCTCGTCGGGTGTAGAAATGAGATTGCCGCGGGGCCCAAAGCCCCCTCGCAATGACACACTACTGTTCTCTACTTGGTACAACCAAAACCAGACAGGACCAGTGTCTTAATTTCACTACAGGTATGACTGAAGACTGGTTACAGGCCCAGTTGTCTAGCCACCATCTCCCGATGGAAATTGCCATCGCCCAGGGTGACCTCGGCTGCTTTAGCCCTCTTGAAATATAGTGGCATGTCGTGGTCTTCTATAAAACCGACCCCGCCGAAAATCTGCTGCCCCAGGGCAGTAACTCGCTGATAAGCATCACTTGTCCAGGCCTTCGCCATTGCTGTCTCCATCGTGCAAGGGAGACCCTCACTGAGCTTCCAGGCCGCTTCGTAGGTCAGAAACCGGCAGCCATCGACGTCCATCATCATGTTGGCGATATAGTGATGAATCACCGGGAAGCTACCTAAGGGACGCCCGAACACCACTCTCTCTTTGGCGTAGTCAGCAGACATCTCCAGTACTTGCTGGGCTCCCCCAACCATCTCAGCACACTTGGCCAGCGCCGCCTGCTGAAGGGTCTTCTCCAACGGATCCCAGGCCTGGTCTAACTCCCCGACGATGTTCTCCCTCGGTACCCTTACTTTGTCAAAAACAATCTCATATTGCTTATCCCCGGCGATAGTCTTTAGCACGGTGCAACTGATGCCCGGACTCTTGCTATCCACTAGAAATGCAGTAATCCCATCCTCTGGCACTGTTCCCCTGCTGGTTCTGGTAACGCATATCATGTAATCGGCTATATGAGCATCTGGAATGAAGAGCTTGGTGCCACTGATGATATAGTCGTTATTATCACTTACGGCCTCAACCTCCACCGAGGCAGCATCATATCCGGCACTCGGTTCGGTCAGGGCCAGAGTGAGAATAACCTCTCCATTAGCCACCCTGGTCAGCAGTTCTCTTTTTTGCTGCTCAGTCCCGGCGTTCAGGATAAAAAGACCGCTTAGAATGACTGTAGAAAAGAAAGGGCCAGGCAAACAGGCACGCCCCATCTCTTCGAGAAGCACCGCCAGGTCAAGGAAACTCCCTCCGAGCCCTCCGTACTTCTCCGGGAATATCAAGCCTAACCATCCCAGTTCCGCTATCTTGCGCCATAGCTCTGGAGGATAGCCTCTATCATCCTTCAGCATCTCCCTGACCATGGACTTGGGGCACTCCTTACTCAGGAAGTCGCGTGCCGTTGTCTTAAGCATCTCCTGTTCTTCATTCAGGTCGAAGTCCATAGCTGCCCTCCTTTCTGCTCACATTCTCGGTTCCCGGGGCAGGTCCATGCCCCTGGTGGCAATAAGACTTCTCATGAGTTCATGAGAACCACCGCCATAAGTGAGGTGGACGGCGAACCGATAGAGGTGCTCTACGGACCCTCTTAGCGGTGCCCACCTGGAGTCGGGTTCAAGTTGACTGTATAGCCCCAGAATCTGCATGCCTGCGTTAGCAACCCGCTGGTCCAGCTCATTACCCCATACTTTGGCAATAGCCGCCGCCACGTCAGGAACAATTCCTTTGCTCATTAGCCAGGATGTACGGTGGCCGAACAAGCGTCTTATATTACTCTCAATGGCCAGCTGTGCTAGGCTCTGCCGCACAATGGGGTCTTCGGCCAGTGGTTTACCACCGTGTTCCGTCTCCTTGACATATTGTATTAATTCATCGACAATTCTTCTGACGTTTACCATGCCGGAGAGTGCCATTCTCTCAAAGCCCAGGGCCTCTCTTAGGTAGCCCCACCCCTGATTTTCCTCGCCTATGCGGTTTTTTCTGGGAACGCGGACATCATCGTAAAAGACCTCATTGGTCCTTTCCCCGGCCATTGTCAAAAGCGGTCTTATGGTCACGCCCGGACTGGCTAGGTCAACGACGAAAAGGGATATTCCCCGGTGCCTGGGTGCGTCAGCACTGGTCCTGGCGGCCAGCCAGTGGTGGGTGGCCTCGTGAGCGCCGGTACTATATATCTTCTGCCCGTTAATAACATAGTCGTCTCCATCTGGTACAGCGCGCATCTCTAACGACGCCAGGTCGGTGCCAGCATTAGGCTCGGAGTAGCCCAGCGACATCTCCATCTCTCCACGAGCAATCTTGGGCAGGAATTCTCTCTTCTGTTCTTCCGTACCATGAAGCATGATGACAGGGCCTACTATTGAGGTAGCGATGCCGCCACCCGCCGGTGCTCCGCGAGAAGACATCTCTTCGACGATAATACGTCTGTGGGCAGGGGAGCTTCCCAGCCCGCCGTACTCTTTAGGCCAGTGAGGAACCAGCCACCCCTTGGCGCCGAGCTTGCGGCTGAACTCCCGGGCATGGGGTCTGCCTTCGTAGTACTGGTCACGCTCCTCGAGAATCTTTTCGAGAATGTCAGGGGTTAACTGCTCGTCCAGAAAATCTCGCACCTCTTGCCTGAACTCTGCTTCCTCCTCCGTGTCCCTTTCCCCAACGGAATACTCCTTAAAATCCATGGCTCACCCCCTCCTTCGTGGTATCTCTCGCTTATGTGATTGCATTTGACTGCGGTGCTTTTTTATATATACTGATTACTGCCTTTTGTCAATCACTTCTGTCGTTATGCTAAGGGTAAAACAACTGCTTCGCCTCCTGCCTCAACTCCCCTCTGAAATCCGGGTGAGCAACGGCAATGAGCTCCTCGGCACGTTGACGACAGTCCTTGCCCATGAGCCGGGCAATTCCATATTCGGTGACCACATAATCAGCAAAGTAGCGAGGTATGGTTACTACCGCCCCTTGCTCAAGCTGGGGCACAATGCGGGAAACGGAGCCGTCAAGGGCGGTGGAAGGGAGAAGGATTAGAGCCTTGCCTCCTTTTGACTGTATCGCCCCTATGTGCATCTCCGGCTGTCCGCCATGACCGTTTATCATCCGCGCCCCAAAGCCAGTCTCAGAATTTATCTGGCCAGTGAGGTCCACCGAGATTGCGTTATTTATAGCAACAAAATTGTCGTTCTGGGAAATATTCCTGATGTCTAAGATATACTCTGCGTCATAGCATTCGAATACGGGGTTGTTGTCGATAATCTCGAAGTCCTCCCCGCTGCAGCCGGTAAAGGAGGCAGCCGTCACTTTACCCGGGTGGAAGGTCTTATACTTCCCGGTGACAATCCCTTGCTCAAAGAGAGTGCCAAATCCGGGTGAGCCCATCTCACTATAGATACCCAGGTCATGCTTGTTATCAAAGGCGCCGAGGCTTATCATCCATACGGCGGGCATACCAACGCCAGTTTCAATGGTATCACCATCCCTGACTAACTGAGAAACATACTGGGCGATTGGCAGCATCTCAGGCGGCGGCTCACCAAGCGCCAGCAATGTCATGATGCCTTTAACCGTTTTCAGGTCCGCAGTTGAGAAGAATTGTACCAGAGGTGCCCGCCTTGCCTTCTCTATCTTTAGAATAATAGGCTCAACCAGTTCTCGCACCCCAGGGGCCGCCTGAGAGAGGAGCTCCTCCTGCATCTCGTCGGTCAGCAAAGGTGGCGTGTACTCGACAAAATAATCAATCTCTGAAACATGGATGAAATTGCTGCCCCCGGTCCTTATCTGAGTCTCATCCACCTCAGCGATGACATTCCTCGCCCTCCGGCAGTAGCTCCTTTTGTTCCACATATTCGCGCCAAAGCCGCAAAAGCCATCTTTGTCCGGCGGCGAGACTGTTACCATAACAACATCTATTCTGTAGGGGCACTCTTCCGGTCTCTCATCAAAGGGCTTCATCATCTGGGAGAATGTACCCGGCCAGTATACGGTTCGCTTGGCATCACTCCCGGCCGGTGCCATTCGAGCAAAATCACCAATGAAAAGCTCTATGGTATTGTAGAAGGCCTCGTCCATGCCCAGTTCATAAAACATGCCAACGTTCATCTGCTGCGGCATACATGCGTGCAGGGTTACATCCCTTAGCTCACCCTTCCTGGCAGCAAGTGCTGGCCCCAGAAGATGAGGCTGAGCAGTCAGGGGTATGATTACACGGTCACCTGATTTGACCACCTTAACCGCTTCTTCGGCAGAGACTAGCTTTCTTTGATATTCGTCTTGCCAACTCTTTCCGATGCACCTGGCTTCAACCAGTCTTTCTTCCTTCATTAGTTTGAACCCTCCCCTGTGAAATACTTTATCTGGCTATCAGAAAATTCTCAGCAACAGAATGATACCAGAAAATGTAGTAAAGCGCCTCATCGCCGACTCGTCGAATTCGACATTAAACCATTCAGGGTTTTCTCTGGAAGTTAAATACGTAAGTACTGGCTATGGTAGTACTGATACGGGAGAAAAGTTACAGTTCCACACATGATAGAATATAATAGAAGCAGACAGCGGGTCGTGCACACTTACTAACTATAGAGAGTAGTCTGTTTTCGCATGTGGTTTACAGTCTCTGTATTTGTGGTGACCTAACAGAATTGTATTTCTTACGTTATAACATATAGTGGTAGTCCGGCAGGCAACCATCTTAAAAGTAACGGATTTAGTAAAAAGCAGCTAACCATCAAGATGTAGCGTCCATAGCCTGATGTCAAATGAAACAATAGAAATCGTGAGAGGAAAGGCATGAAATCTAAAGTAATATTGTTGGTAAGCGTTTTTCTTATGGTATCCCTGATAAGTATGGGGACGGTCTCCTGCAGTCAAGATGCTACGGAGGAACAGAATGGCTCAGACGATGTTACGCAACCTCTCAGTGAGGACGAATACCGGATTGAGATTGCTGCTATTGCCGTAGAGCTCATCGCCACAGTTAACGGACTGGACCAGTTATTGGCGAATCCTGAAATAGAGGACTCTGACTGGATTACAACGGTAACCCTGGCAATGGAAGATATTACCACCTTGTGCGATGAGGCCTGTCAAATAGTACCACCGGACTCGATGGCGGACATTCACACCATAAACCTGCAGGCCATAGACGGCCTGGATGACGCAATGGGTATGCTGGCAGAAGGTATAGATGGGAAGGATATTGATTTAGTGAATCAAGCAGCTACGGAAATGTGGCTTGCCGCAGAAATCCTGGCCGAGTTTGTAGAGGTATCCGAATGAAGGGGCTAACATGGCGACAGAGGAGGGGAAATCCGGACAATTAAAATCTAGATTGTACTAACTTTTTAGGCTTTCATTCGTTATATAACATAGATAGTAGTGGGGAAGAAAGGAATTTACTTGTATGTGGAAAAAGAAAAGGTTTATCGTCATTCCGCTAATTGTCACTGTAATGCTATTCGGGGGGACTGCGGGAATAGCACTGGCCGATGAAGGAGATGAGGACACACCCAGGGTAACCTTTGTAGAAATGGTGGCCGACAATCTTGGAATCACCCCGGAGCAGTTACAAAGTGCCTTTTGTGACGCCCGGACCCAGATGCAGGAACTGGATCCCGAGGAACGAAATGCCGAGCAATTCAAGAATATTCTGTCCGAAATACTTTATACGGAGTACGGCATAGAGTATGGTGCTCTGGAGGACGCTCTTGTCCAGGCAAAGGAAGCCATGCATGAGCAGCTTGAAGCTTACAAAGCCCAGATACAGGAGCGGCTTGAAGCCCGGAGGGCAGAGTTGCAGCAGCGGCTGGAAGCTCGGAGAGAGCAGCTGAGGGAGCGGCTCGAAGCTCATAGCTCAGAGCAACAGGAATGGCTGGAAGCTCGAAGAGAGCAGTTGAGGGAGCGGCTTGAGGCGCGAATAGCAGAATTCCATGAGTGGTTTGAAGCCCAGAAGGGGGAAATGCAAGGACGTATTGAAGCCTGGCGGAACCGGCTGCAAGAATGGCGGGAAGCCCAGAAGGGAGAGCTGCAAGGACGCATTGAAGCCTGGCGAAACCGGGTGCAGGAATGGCGTGAAACACAGGGTAAAAGTTATGGTAACGGCACAGCAGGCAGTGGCAATGGCCAGGGTAACTAGGTTTTAATGTAATTCATTATTGGATTGTGTTAAGGAATGAAAAGGGCAGTATTCAAAGACTGCCCTTTTATTATCATTCAGTACTACCTATAGTCAGCCATGGTGCCCCAATTTTCGACCTTGTCGAACCGACTATCGGTAGATTTAAAGTGTATAAGTATCGGAGCATTATCGAGCCTGGGGTTCGGTTCAAAAACAGCTTTATCGCCATATCTAAACGCTTCCAGCGCCAGAGGCAGTTCAGACCGGAAGATATTGTACCTCCACTTAGCCCTTCCGAAGACAAAGCCTCCGCTAACATGGCAATACACCCTGAATATGAGTTCATTTCCTTCATTGCAGAGTTCGGCAAGTACCTCATCCCTCATCAGTCTGGTATATAGCCCGGAAATCTGCTTCGTATCATACTGATTGCCTATGGAAAGAAAAAGCTTCCCGGTGATATCGGAGTGGGTAAGCGTGTAGAGTCTGGGCACGACCAGTTCCTCCGGAGTAGTGCCTGCTAAATACGTGACATGGAGTTTCACCGGATTAAGCCGCTTCATATTAACCTGCCAGACCCTCCAGTACTGACTTATCGGCTTAAGTCTATTTGAACAATGCTGCCCAGACTACAGCGTCCAAGATGGCGGTATGGAAGGCAAAGTATCCACTGCCCACCACCGCCAGCCAGTATGAAATACCGGCCCCCCGGGTATGTAAGCTAAGAAGCGCCCACACGAGAGCTATTGAAGCCAGTCCTACAAGCGCCAGGACGGTACGCACCCCAATCCATAGGCCGGTGCTCGGACTGCCTACATAAACATTGGTAAGCGGCATCCATAACGTCGAGGGTATGAGAATGACCAGAAATACAGCGTAAAACAGGCTGAAGCCGAATCGCCCGGCAATTAAGACTTCATCGGGCACGAGCTGGAAGAGAATGAAATATAAGAATGCGAAATAGCCCAGGGCAGACAGAATCATTGAAACGCCATATACCGGCCTGATATTCTCCGGTACGCCTCCCCAGAGAGCGTTCGCCCCACCCGACTGTGCTCTAATCCCGAAAATGTAGCTGCCGATAACAGCAATCCCTCCTATGATATTAATAACGAGAAGAATTATCTGTTGGCTTCCCATATGGTTACCTCCTCAAACGACTACGGATAATTTTAACTCAGGAAACCGTAAGAATGGAAGCGGTGTATAGTATTGGTTTTGGAGCGGGCTTTCATCACCTGTCCCTGATGGGACTACCCCGGGTTCTTGCTGAGGATATGCCAGTAGGCCCCCCTCGCACCCTCCTCTATCATCTGGCTGAGTGTCCGGTCATCCGTGTAGTTATAGCTCATTTCCTCGTCAGGAGACAAGAGTAGTAGAAAACGGGGGTCGCCGGCTACAAGCTCATGAACTAGCTCGAAAGGGTCGTCACCAAGATGAGGGGACAGGTAGAAAGCAGGCTCGTGGAATCTATTGACCTTCTCCGGGTGCAGTCCCTCTCTAATGATACCACCGGCGACAGCCTGACTGAGCGGTGTCCCGGGGTATACCCGCACACCGGCGGCTATTCCAACCAGGGGAACATTGAGCTTTCTCACAGCTTCAATGGTTGTCGTGATGGTGGTCTGTGTCTCACCGGGGCCACCGACAATCAGGTCAAACATGTAGTCCAGTCCGGTCTGCTCCATAATATCTATTAGCTGCTGGACGTCCTCCACGGAGTGGCTACGTCCCAGTCGGGATAGCTGCTCGTCACAAAGGGAGTCAACACCAAAGTTGATACCGGTGCAGCCAGCCCGTTTCATCAATGTGGCCAGTTCAAGGTCAAATGGCACCGGCGAGCAGTAGCTGTACCAGTGCAGACTGTTTCCCAGGCCGGCTTCTATTATGGCGTGGCATATTGCCTTGGCATGGGTCGGTGGCTGGTTGAATTCGCTGTCACACAGGTGGAACCAGGATACTCCGCTGGCGAGCAGGTCTCGGAACTCCTGCACCACGGTGCCGGGAGGCCGGAGGCGTACGCCGGCCCCCTTCGCCACAGGGTCGGCGCAGTAAATACATTGCTGGGGGCAGCCCCGTTTCGTCTCTATGCCTACTATTGCTCCCAGTTCCTCATATCTCCGGTTGTCAAAGAGATGACGACGTGGTAGTGGGAATAGTTCCGGGTTGGCATCTGCCCTTCTGTTGCAGATGATATTCCCCTTCCGGCGGTAAACGAGGTTGGGCAGGTGACTGATGTCCTCGCCATTCACCAGGCATCTGGCCAGGGCTGGCATGACCTCCTCACCATCACCGGCGATGCCGATATCTGCTCCCGTGAACCTGAGGACAGCTTCTGGCATTACGGAGAACCCGACACCACCGAGGAGAATGGGGGCGCTGGTGAGATGCCTTACTTCGGCGGTGACCTCGGTAATCCATGGGAGGAAGGATTTCCTGGTAACGAAGGAGCAGTCGTCGGTGTTTCGCACGCCTGTCCCCACCACAAGAGGCTCTTCTTGTGACAGTTCTCTGGTCAGTGCGGCTCGCCAGTTATTGGTCAGGGCAAAGTCAAGGGTTCGGACTGGGAGGCCAGCTTCGATAAGGGCCTCACCAACGTACTCCAGGCCTACCGGACTGACTGGAGGTCGTGTTACGTTGGTGTTGATGAGCAGGACTGGCTGTGGCAATGCAGTATCACCCTCTATCAATATAGCTCAGGGCGGGTTTATTTGACTACCAGAGAGGTGTATCTAGCCAGGCTCACCCTCAGCCCTTTCGAGAAAGCTGGTTACCCTCTCGATGTATATGGCAGGATTGGTATGATAGGCCTTGGTGTGGCCGGCGTTAGGTACTATCCACAGGTCATCAAGTTTATTACCCGATGCCTTATACAGTCTGTAAGCGTCAGATACGGGAACCAGGTCGTCGGCGTCTCCCTGAATGAACAATATAGGGCACGAAATATCAGCTACCCTGCCAGCGGGGTTAATCTTTTTGTAGCCATACAGTATCCTGGCTATCAGGAACAGGCCGGGGGCAATAACTCTGACAATGATTCGGGGCACACTCCAGTCTGCGGCGAGCTTCCTTGTCAGGCTGTCGGTAACACTGGCAAAGCAATTGTCCGATACTACTGCTGCGACTTTTTCTCGGCTGGCAAAGATAATAGCGGCGGCGGCTCCTGTCGAAAATCCCATGAGGCCTATATCCCTCGATGGAAATCTCTGCTTCAAGTAATCAACCGCACCACCCAGGTCTCTCTCGGAGTGTACCAGGTGATACCCTTGCCCCTCCGACTCTCCCCGGCCACGGAGGTCGAACAGCAGTATGTTATAGCCCCTCTCCACCAGGTCTTGACTCATCTCCAGCGTGCCTGCCTCGGAGTCTACCCGGTTCTGTGCACCGCCATTCACAATGATTAGCGTGATAGCTCGTTTTCCCGGGAGGTACCAGCCTTTCAAAGTAGTACCGTCAACACGGCTGGGAAAGCAGACACTCTCATAGGTCAGTCCTGCGGAATCGGGGGTCTGCCCTAGTGGAATTCTAGGTATCTTCAGCATGATGTTTAGTAACCATAAGGAGTAGATGTCCCAGTGTTGTCTAGAGTATATCGCAGTCCTTACGATAACACCAGTCGTTGTGGTTGTACAGGTGGTCGGCGGGAGGGGAGTATTTTTGTCGCTTTTGACATGGCTGCTGGTGGTTACAGCCGTCGTCAGGCTAAGGATTGCCTTGTCTCGGAACCGGATTAGCTGCTAATTGTGGACTACGCGTGGGGCAATAGAGGCTGAGAGTGGGAGAGTTGGTGGTGTAGGCGGTACGTGAGGGCTTACGTAGTGTGAAATCGCTGGCGACTTGTGTCTTTCCGCATCTCCCATTTCAGCATTCTGTGTGTCTCTTCTGAGTTGGGCTACTTTGGAAAGGACTGTCTCGGCATCGATGTCGTCCCACGGGAGGTGATTGGTTGGTTTCACCCTCAACCAGGTCCTGTTAAGTAAACTTTGGCCCAGCCGTTTTTCGCACTCTTTTTTGAACTCGTACCAGGTGGTGTATTCCATCGGTGTATTCCTTCCTGATTATCTTGCCATAGTTGAAATTTACCACGCAAGTGTAAAGGGAAGGATAAAGAACGTAAAGATTCTGTAAAGATGGTATTAAGTTTTCATAAAGTAAGT
>CAZTBG010000008.1:42268-50686 GCA_964611805.1 uncultured Dehalococcoidales bacterium
GGATAAAGAACGTAAAGATTCTGTAAAGATGGTATTAAGTTTTCATAAAGTAAGTCCCTCCATATTAAGTAATATACTGAGCAAGCATGAAACCATTGGATGGAAGCTATAAAAGTGCTAGAATTAGGTACAATGAGGGAGTTGACTTTCTTCAAATGGCTGTCGCGGGTCTTTGGTCGTCCTCTGATATACCTTGATATTCTGGCAGCTGTACTGGTACTGATCGGCTGGATAGCCGGCTGGTACTTGAAGTTAAGCGGTACAGCCGGGCTCCTGGTGTGGACGGTACCTCTGACAGTGCTCCTCACGTCTGTCATTGTTGGCTTCTGTTACGCGACTTACTCTCTGTTCACGGGGGATTTAAGTAAACCTGAGGAAGTCGGAACGGCCCCGGGGTTAGTGAGTGATGCCCGACCTCGCATCCGCTTTTTAGGATGGGAATCAACCGAAGCTCCACTGATTTTACCTGAGCGCGGAGAGCCACAAATCAAACCGAGGCCCTGGCTAACACGGCTGACCTTTGCCAATGAGCCTGACCTGCCGACCTCTGGAGGGATAGCCTATAAAGTGGCTGGCCATATCGAGTTTTATGATGCTTCTCGCGATAGCTTTTTTTTCGGGATGGTGGGACAGTGGTCGAATGACTCCGAAGAGGTAGCTGATAATCTGAGCGTGAGCCAGATTGATATGCTGTCCGATGCCACGCCGTATTACCTCGATTTGGTCCTGAAGTATGATGAAGATGAGGCGTGCTACGGTGTTAATAATGATACTGCTGTCCGTGCCCCGACTGACTGGAGGGACGAGAAAAGAAGGTTAGCGCAGGGGCTATACACTGTCAAGGTAGTGGTGCACGGTGCGAATGTAGCGGAAACATTCTGGTTTGGCCTCATTAATCGTGGCGGCGGTCGGAGGGTCAGGATACTTCAGATTAGTACCTGAACAGGGTGGTTCCTGGTGTGGAATTCTGGCCTCTGAGTTTCAGGTAGGCATGGATAGACTGATATCACCGGGAGAAAGATGAGAAGTGTCTCTGCTTTAGTCGGGCTTTTCAGGATTCGTTTCCGGATACACTATAGCTGGCTCTTGGCCATTATCCTGATACCCATCGCCCTGATAACCCAGTTTTCTCCGACCTACCCACTGTGGCAGAGGGCAGTTCTCGGAGTGTTCGCCAGCTTACTGTTCTTCGTGGCGATTGTTCTCCGTGAGTTTGTAATCAATTTCATCGCGGTCAGGAGAGGTGTTGTGGTAGATAGTGTTACCTTGTTTGTCTTTGGGGGTTTGTCTCAGGTTAATAAAGAAACGACTTCACCGGCTATCGAACTGCTGCTGGCCGCCTGCGGGCAATTGTTCAATGTAATAGTCGCCGGAGTCTTTTCTGTAATCTATTTTGTCCTGGTGAACACTGAGCATATTATGGTTCAGGTACTTATGCAGTGGCTGGCGTTCATCTGGTTTATGCTGGCGATATTTCACCTTGTTCCCGGTCTGCCCCTGGACGGGGGCAGGGCGTTGCGGGCGCTCCTTTGGAGGTTAAATATCAGCTATGAAAGAGCGACGCGCATTGCCAGCTGGACTGGTTGGGTTATTGGCCTGGCCACTACTGCTGGCGCTATCGTGTTGCTATTCATGACGCGAGAGTTGTTTACGGGGATATTGCTTGTGGTTGCTGGAGTTCTTCTACAGAATGCAGCCATCAACAGCCTCCGCATGGTTCGGCAGAGTCCTGTTTTGGATGTACAGCTGCCGGACGGCTAGTTGCTCGGTATACTGTCTGACAAGGTCTTTGTCGAAATCTCATCAATGACCTGTCTCTGGCAACTTTCCGTGTGGTAGGTTCTCCATGTCGCCTTGAACCAGCGGAAAGGGCTTTGTGCTTCAGACCATATTCGTAACCTGATGTCGCGGGAGTCTGTAGTCATCCATGAAACCTGTCTAATGGCGGCCAGGGGGGTGCCATCTGTTATTTCGACCTCATAATAGGAGCGCGCTGTGTCTTCAGGTAGCAAGTCCTGCTGGTAGATGGTCCAGTCCAGTCGTACTGTCATTCTGGGCGCGGCCCCGGTCCGTATGTAGACCCGACAGTCTTCGGGGTCGTCAGGGTTGAGCCAGTGTACTTCCTTGACGCTTGTTAAAATTGGGATGGACAGCCGAGTGACCAGTATGCTACTCCGTTGAATCTGAGGTGGGTAATCGCCGAGCACGTCTTCCCACTCTAGCCACCTGGTCCAGTACTTGTTGCTATGCTCGAGCCGGCCGCTGCTAACGACGGCTTCACCAACAACATCAATCCAGTGGTCGGTACCCAGTAGCCAATCGGCCTTGTGCTCGAGACTGCCCTCTTTGGAGAGAACGGAACATTCGATGGGGTCCCCGAAGATGTAGCGGAGGGTACGGTCGGCAATGACTTGAGCCACTTCATCGATGCTACCGAAATCACTGTGGCCAAACTGCCCGTAGTAGAAGACATCGGCTGCATCCGTATACTGCGCGGAGAGCGGTATCGCGCCATCATCCATGTCTCTCGGCCATAAGTCGACCCCGGCATGGTCAAATTGCTCGCTAAGTGGGGCTCCTTCCGCCGCTATGAATGCCAGCCAGTGTTTGTTCTTGCTTACCCATTCCCCATCTTGAGAGCTGTCCCATGAGGCCACAGACTCACAGATTCCTTCGTCGGTACCCAGCATAACTGACCGACAGTAGTCCACCACCTCTCCACCGCCGGGGATGTAGTAATCTTTCAGGCTCTTGATGGGACTGTTGATAGTGACGACCATCGCTGTCTTGTCGGCGAGGTTATTGATGTTATGGGCTACCGCATAGAGCGCTGTTTTACCTCCCATACTGTGCCCGATAATAATGAGGTCTTGTTTGTCACCGAAATGCTCGTTGATGTCGCTGGTGATATTCTGCGCCCAGGTCTCAATATCCTCATAAGCCGGATAGCATCTTATCAGCATGTTCATCCTGATTTCGGTATCAGGGTTTTCTCGCTCATAGATGGAGGCAAAGGCCGGTAGCTGCTCTTTGATGGAATCGGCTAGGAGTTGCATGGAGCAGCTGGTGCCGCCCATGCCGTGGAGAAAAACGAAGTTCAGTTCTTTGACCTGGGTGGCAGCTTCCGGTGAGGACTGTGCTGATATGGGGAGGGCAGTCTGAAGGCAAAGCCCGAAGACCACCATCAGTATAAGCCGCCCCACGATACCTGCGAACATCTTGTCACCTGAAGGGAATAGTGTAGTGAAGGTACCAGTACAACGATACTCTAGGAGGCCGAATGGGTTTTGTCAAGGTTAGGCGATTGCCGGTAAAGCAGGGCGTCAGGAGTTGTTAGAAGTAATGAAATCAGTTTAAGACTGCAGAGCTTAACTTTTAATAGTAAAAAAGTAGCTCCTTATCATCTTGACAGCCTTGTGGAAAGGGATTAGAGTTTGACAGCACGGCAATTTAATAATAGGATGACACTCTTAGCAGCATACTTTTCCCTGCTTGGTGACGTAAGTGGTCGGCCCACTGGGATAGGAACGGCATGTGGACGGACGAGATTGTCATCATTCTGTCCCGCTTCGGCGACTGGCGGGGTTATCTGTGAGAAATTATTACGGAGGAGGACATGAGGCTTTCTGAGGAAGGTAAGCTACGAGTTGCTTTTGGGGCTGACCACGGTGGTTTTCACCTCAAGCAGGAGATGGTCGCCCGGCTCAGGGACGAATATGAGGTACTGGATTTTGGGGCTGATTCATTTGAGCCGCATGACGACTATCCTGATTTCGTGGTGCTAGTTGCCGAAGCAGTTGTCTCTGGCAAGGCACAACGGGGTGTCATTATCTGCGGTAGCGGCGTCGGTGCCTGTATCGCCGCTAATAAAATGACTGGCATCCGTGCTGGTATCTGCCACGATGTTTACTCGGCGCATCAGGGCGTGGAGCATGACGACATGAATGTCCTCTGCCTGGGAGCGCGTGTTATTGGCACCGAGCTGGCTGCGGAACTGGTAGCCGCTTTTCTGAGGGCACATTTCTCCGGCGAGGAACGTCATCGCCGCCGCCTTGAGAAGATACTGGCCATTGAGAAGCAGGCACTTTCCAGGGACGAGGGTAAAAAAGGAGGAGTATAGGCATGGAACTGGGGATGATTGGTCTCGGCCGTATGGGCAGCAACATGGCGCTTCGTCTCATGCGTGGCGGCCATAACGTCGTGGTTTATGACCCGATAGAAGAATCGGTGAAGACCCTTACTGAAGAAGGCGCTAATGGTGCTGGTTCCGTGGCTGCACTGGTGGGCAAGCTGGCAGCCCCTCGTATCGTCTGGGTGATGGTACCATCCGGTGAGGCTGCTGAGGACGTTATCGACAAGCTGGCGGCAGAACTGACTGCCGGGGACACGATTATTGATGGTGGTAATTCCAACTATAAGGATAGCATGCGGCGGGCGGCCGCCGTGGCAGAGAAGGGGCTTTACTTTCTAGATGTCGGCACCAGCGGAGGCATCTGGGGTCTTGAGGGGGGTTACTGCCTGATGGTAGGGGGTGATTATGGTGTCTACCAGCGACTGGAGCCTATCTTTCAAACGCTGGCGCCTTCACCACAGGATGGTTATGGCTATGTTGGGCCCAGCGGGGCTGGCCATTTCGTCAAGATGGTCCATAATGGCGTCGAATACGCACTGATGGAGGCCTACGCTGAGGGCTTCGAGCTGATGCAAGCAAAGCAGGATTTCCCCCTTAATCTTGCCCAGATATCCCAGATATGGCGGTACGGCAGCGTGGTCCGGTCATGGTTGCTGGACTTGACGGCTGCCGTCTTGCAGGAAGATCCAGGATTACATAATGTCCAGGCCTATGTCGAAGATACTGGTGAGGGGCGGTGGACTATAGAGGAGTCGATTAATCTCGGGGTACCAATCCCGGCCATCACCGACTCGGTCCAGGTGCGGTTTCGCTCCCGGCAGGACAGTCCCTTTAGCGGTCGGTTGATGGCGGCGCTGCGGAAGAAGTTCGGTGGCCATGCCGTGAGGACAAGAGAAGGATAACATCGGGGGTTGAGGTGCTGTGAGGTAAGGACGGACGCACTGACTTTACTGCAGTCTCACCGGCACGTCTGCTCTTCTTAGCTCGCGTATCTGGGGAATAAGCAGTATGATGGTCATTATGAAAGTGAGTCCGTCAGAAATCGGGAATGCCAGCCACACGCCGTCTACGCCTAAATATCGTGGCAATGTGAATATCAGGGGAATCAAGAACAGGAAGGGCCTCGATATGGCGGTAACGAACGACTGTAGGGCTTTCCCGACTGATTGGAATGTCAGTGAGCCAACCATGATGAAACCCATCAGGTACATGGCCAGGAAGATGCGTTTTGCCGCATGAGAAGCCAGAGCAATAAGCTCACTGTCGTTGGTGAAAATACGAACTAGGGGTTCCGGGGCGAAGTAGAGAACCATAAATGATATAATACAGAGGCCCGTTGAGGCAACAAAGGCGAGTTTCATGGCTCTCCACGCTCTATCATAGCGTTTCGCCCCGTAGTTGAAGCCCAGCACCGGTTGAAGTCCCTGGCCGGTAACCATGCCCGGCATTATGGCAAACATCATTATCCGGTTAATGATGCCATAGGCAGACACGGCAAAGTCACCACCATAGTTAACAAGTGCTCTGTTTACGAGAATTGCGGATAGGCTGCCGGCTATCGTCCTGGCAAACGACGCGACTCCTATGGCAAGAATCGCTTTCATAATACTGAATTCAAGAATCAGGTTCTGTGCATGGATTTTGAGGAAGCTCTTTCCCGATAAGTAATACCTGATGAAGTAAGCAGTCGGAAGCAGCTGGGCTAGCACGGTAGCCAGTGCTGCTCCCTTTATACCCATATCTAGCGGTATTATAAATATCGCGTCAAGTATGATGTTGGCCACTGCTCCTATAATCATTCCCGTCATAGGGACGCGGGCATTTCCCTCGGACCTTATCAGGGCATTTGAGGCCATGGAAAATGTACGGAAGACTGTCCCCGTAAGAATGATTGTCATGTAGTCTCTGGCATAGGGGAGGATATTCTCAGAGGCCCCCATAAGCCTGAGCCAGAAGTCTGCATTGGACAGGCCGGCTATGGTGATTATGGATGCTAGCACCACGATTGAGGTGATAGCGTTACCCAGGGCACGTTCAGCCTTGGCAGAGTCGCCACCCCCGATTAGCCTCGAGATTACCGACGCTCCACCCATGCCGAACATTTGACCGAGACCCATCGACAGCATCTGAAATGGAAAAACGATGGAAAGTCCGGCGATGCCGAGAGGACCAACGTAATGGCCGATGAAGATGGTGTCGACTACGTTGTATAGCGTCATGACGAACATGCCGAAAAAGGCGGGAGTTGATAATTTCAGCATTAGTCGTCCGACCCGGTCATCGTCAAGCATGCTGGAACCGCGTCTATCCATGAGTATGAGTGCACGTCCTTTCAGGTTTATGTGGTCCCATCTCAGTATTGAAGGGACCTCTTCTGGTGAATAGACTACTCCTGCTTGCTGAAAGACCAGATAGCCAGGGACAGGAGTATAACGCCCAGGACTGCCATGACAACCGCATCCTCGATTATGCCCATCGTATGACCGAATATCGTGACGCCGAAGGCATAACCACCGTCTCCTGGTAAACCGTTTGTAGACGATAAATTACCGCTCAGGAAGACCTGGCGAATAGCATCAACGCCGTAGGTTAGAGGATTGAACTTGGAAAGGACCTCCAGCCATACCGGTACGTTATTGATAGGGAAAAATACGCCGGACAGGAAGATAAGGGGCATGATTATAATCTGCATCAACATCTGAAATCCCTGCTGAGAGCGCATCCGTGAGGCCATCAGAATGCCCAGGCCCGAAAGACAGATTGATACGATAAGCAACAGGGGTATCAGCTTGAGTACCAGGATGAAGTCAATCTTGACCCCGATGATTGGTGCCAGCGCCAGCATGATAAGCCCTTGACCAATGGCTATTACACCGTTACCGGTTACCTTGCCCAGCACAATGCCAGTCCGGCTTAATGGCGCTACCATGACCTCTCTCAGGAATCCGAACTCACGGTCCCAGACCATTGAGAGCCCCGACATTAGTGAGCTCATAAGTACCGTCATGGCAACGATACCGGGATACATGAATTGTACGAAATCAACCCCCGGGGCCAGGGCACCGATGACGCGGTTAAATCCGGCCCCAAAGATTATCAGGAATAGTAATGGCATGGCGAACGAGCCAATGAGACGGGGGCGGTCCCCTACGAAACGTAGGAGGTCGCGGTAAGCGATGACCCATGTTGCTCTGAATACTGCTTCCATAGTTATCTCAATGCCTCATCATCATCCTGAATTGTGCCCAGGGAGCGGCTTCCTGGTCCCGAATGGCACGGCCAGTCAGTTTCAGGAATACGTCATCCAGGGTCGGTCGATGTATGTTGATGGAGACCACTTTGCTCTGAAAACTGCGCATAAACTCGGGCAGGAAGGTCTCACCATGCGGAACGCAGAAGGTAATCGTCTTGTCCTGAAGCTCAGGTGACAGGTTGTATTTTTCTTTTAGTTCGAGCATGGCCTTTGGCGAGTCCTCGGCTTCCAGAATCACAACATCGCCACCCATGGAGTCTTTAAGGTTATCAGGGGTATCCAGCGCTACTATCTTCCCCTGGTCAATAACAGCGATACGGTCACAGTTCTCTGCTTCATCCATGTAGTGTGTGGTCATGAAAATGGTCAGCTCTTCCTGCTTGCGCAATACGTGGATATACTCCCAGACATGGTATCGTGTCTGGGGGTCAAGCCCGAGAGTAGGTTCGTCCAGAAACAGAATCTGCGGGTGGTGCAGCAGACCCCGCGCAATTTCCAGACGTCTTTTCATGCCACCGGAGTAGGTGCTCACTTTGCTCTTGCGGCGGTCAGAAAGCTCCACCAGTTCCAGTAGCTGGTCTAAGCGTTTCTCTCTTTCGCCCCTTGGGACGCCATACGCATAGGCATGGAAGAGGAGGTTCTGCTCAGCGGTCAGATAATCGTCAAGAGTGGGGTCCTGAAAGACCAGACCGATGACCCGCTGTACCTGCCGGCGTTGCTTCAGCGTGTCGTATCCGTTTACAGTCGCTCTGCCGCTGGTGGGCTTTAGCAGTGTGCATATCATGCTTATGGTGGTTGTCTTGCCGGCCCCGTTTGGACCGAGAAAACCAAATATCTCCCCTTTATATACACGGAAAGAAATGGAATCCACTGCCGTTATCTGGCCGAATTTCTTTGTCAGGTCATGTATCTCTATGATATTTGTCCCGGTGTCCATATATCCCCAACCTCTCACATAGGCTATAACTAAATCACCGAATTCCTTACTGAAGTTTTGAGAGTATGTCTCGCAGCTTTCTCAGCGAAGTCGATA
>CAZTBG010000009.1:0-50640 GCA_964611805.1 uncultured Dehalococcoidales bacterium
CATCAAGGTAGTACGCTATATTTCGCCAGTAGTGGCCCCCCGTCTCGATGGCGAATATGACACCCCGGCAACCGGATTTCACCATTTCCACTCTCGCTCGTTCCAACATCATTTCCAGACCTTCCCGGGTATTGTCGAACTTGAATTTGGCCTGGGTGGTGAAATCTTGAGTGATAGCGACCGCGGCATGCCTCTTCTTGTGCGGGTCGACTCCTATGACCAAGTATCCCTCCGGCACTTGCTTTCGCTTCCTGGCTGCGGTATTCTGCATTGGTAATGGCTCCTCCTGCTTTGGATTGGTGTTAAGCGGTACACCTTCTTTCTATTGTAGCCGGAGCCATCTCCGTTAGTTATTCCATATAATAAAACCGAGGATTGTGTAGTGAAGCAGGTTCGCGGGAAGTATCAGTTTCTGTTTCGGATTTTCATTCATACTTCACAGTATGTCCGAATAGAGGTCAGGTTATCAGTCAGTGGGTAAATTGGAAAGCAATGCATTGTGGGAAAGGAATTGATGCAGTTTTCACAGGTATTAACGGCGGAGTAACGAAAAACTTGCGCAAATGGGCTTTATTGCTCCGATACGAGGGCCACGACTTCCCCGGTCCACTTTTACATAGATAACAATATACTGTCGGCGTTGACACATTGGTCGGCCGGTACCTCGTAATCCTTTAGGAAGGACGGGAAGAGCCTTGTGTACCTGATATGCTTCACTGGCACCACGTATATGTGCTCAGGCGACTCTGGAAGTCCGCCTACACCGATAGTGGCAAATACGGACATGGCCTTATCGATTGCCTTGTATCTCTTCAGCTGGTAGGGTTTGCACCATTCGACAGCCCCTTGATAAAATGCTGATCTGTATTTCACCTCAACAAAGAACTCCCGGCCACTTCTTCTTGACCTGAATTTGAAATCCGGTTCCTTAGAGGTCTCCACAAAATCTTTTTTGTTGGCTGTGTAATCATGGGTTTGATGCACCAGGTCATATTCCTCTTTGGCAAATAGACATCTGCGAACGTAATGCTCGAATTCATCGCCTTTAACATACGTTTCAGGCTTGTTTGCCTCTGCCCAAGCAGCTTTGAGAACTCTTGTGAGTATACCCAATTTAAACTCCTGGTTAGGAGACCACAACTTAGTTTATGCCGACACTGTGGTATGTAGCAATGAGAAAATAGTACTGGCAAGCTCGTGCATCCTTTTACCCTCGGAGCCGAATTGGGAAAGGAGGGGGCCTTGGGGCAAGGCCGCCACCTGCCCCAGGGTGTGCAGGCCGAACCGTCGTAGCTTTTCCTTGCTCTTCATCGAGACTGGCAGCACATCACAGGGGAGTTCCTGGAGGAAGGCTTCAACATCACCAGTAAGTATCCGCTGCCCGCTTGGAAGGCAATGGTAGGCAGCCAGGTACGCCAGGAACTTGTTCCTGGCAATCCCGATCCGGGGGGCAAAGACCCGGGGGACGACTTTCTGTATGGCATCGATAATAGCGCCATCGTCCGGGTAGATAAGCTGTAACCCGTCTATGCCGAGATAAGCACACCCCGGTTCGGGACCTTCTACCAGCGGGCTTACTGTTTCCAGTGCATCCAGTAACTGGTCGAAGGCAGCCCGGTAGTAGGGGATGTCAGCAGTAAGCAGTTCAACCTTGCCATGCCGGGCCAGCGCCTGCTGGAGAGGCATATCACGCTGTAATCCGTCCAGTTCCGGGGAATAGTCCAGCACCAGCTTCTGTGGCCCGGGCGCATACGTTATCATTGCGGATCTGCCGTCGAGAGCCGGCTGCCGCAGGACTTCACACCGCCAGGGAAAATGGGGCACAATCACACACAATGTTTTCATGGGAACCATTATTATATTAGAACACATGTTCTTTTGTCAAGAGGGATGCAATAATAATATAATCAGGACATGACTTCTCGTATCTATGTCGGTACGTCGGGCTGGTCTTATCCGAAGGGTGAGGGTACCTGGAATGGATACTTCTACCCGAAGGGTAGCAAGGTTAACGAGCTCGAGTACTACAGCCAGTTCTTTAGGACGGTGGAGCTCAACAGCTCATTCTACCGGCCACCGAATCCGGGCTACACCTACAACTGGGTCCGCAGGATTCCCGACGACTTTCTTTTTGCCGTAAAGCTCTGGCAGAAATTCACCCATCCAAAGATGTACAAGGAGGCTACCGGGAAAGAAGCCATAATATATCAGGAGGATGTAGACCTGTTTTTGGGCAGTATTGAGCCACTAATAAAGTCCGGGAAGCTGGGTGCAATACTGGCGCAGTTTCCTCCTAGCTTCAAGAACGATGACTTCGGGAAAGGAATACTGCAGGCAGTTATCAGGATATTCGGCAAGTACCGGCTTGCCGTAGAGTTGAGGCACCGTAGTTGGAGTGATGACGGGAATATCGCTCAGTTACTCCGGGACAGCAACGTAGCGTGGGTAAAGATTGATGAGCCGAAGTTCCAGTCCTCGATTGCGCAGGAACTCCCGATGACATCGGATATGGCCTATTTCCGATTTCACGGCAGGAATGCCGAGATGTGGTGGAAAGGGGATAATGAGCAACGGTACCGATATCTGTACTCTCCAGAAGAGATGGTTGAGTTAACCGAGAAAGTGAGGGCAGCCTCGGAGAGGACCCAGTTGCTATTTGCTTTCTTCAACAACCACTGGCAGGGTTATGCACCCCGTAACGCCGTCAGCTTACAAAAAGCCCTACAACTTCCATTCAGGGATTTCCCCGCGACCAGGGAAAATGCTAAAGATGAACAACAAAAACTCCTTTGAA
Organism: uncultured Dehalococcoidales bacterium; assembly: GCA_964611805.1. Taxonomy (GTDB): domain Bacteria; phylum Chloroflexota; class Dehalococcoidia; order Dehalococcoidales; family Fen-1064; genus W589. The sequence continues at coordinate 2,795 of CAZTBG010000009.1, forward strand.
ATAAGGGGCACCTGCTTTATCGGATTCCGCTAACTTTCAACAGCTTTGGGATACTCTTGGCTCAAGGCTGATTGAGTCCGTAAAAGAGTACACGCAGGAAACCGGGGGTTCGAGTCCTCTACAGCAAAATTAGCGAGATTAAACTCAGACTCTATTTCTCAGGAGACTACATCCATAGTCTTTTGTTATGCCGAAGCAGGGTATTCCAAGGCTCACGGCCTGTCTCGGTAACCTATTCATTCCATTCTATGTGTTTCTTAATATATCCCATAGGTCTTGGTTGTATAATCAGCCCGTTAACCATGAATGTAATATCATATTTTACTGCTACTTTGTTAAGAGCCTTCTCGCATTTCTTGAGCATGGATGCTCTCAATGGGCCTTTGTCCCAATATATCCGCCAGAAGGTTGGCTCAAAGCGATAGTGTTCAGGAGATAAGCCGAACGACTTCATTAGAGCCTCTTTTAATTCTTCAACTACACTATCTGGAGCCCGGATCTCCTCTGGTCTGAGCACGATTTCGTAACCGAAATCACCCCACGAAGATCCGAATGCCTCAGTTGAGTATGAGTCAAAAATCCATGACGTGTCATTGCCCATTCCTTTTCTACTGTATACGAGTCCTTTTCCAGCACTCATGACGCTGTATCCCTCTAGTTTGAAACGAAATGATACTTATAGTATGTAGACTCATAGTATACACCCAAATATTATTCAGTCAATAGCTTTGTGACTGGTGATTTGGGTGGAGACAGTAGAAAAGCAGTTCGGCATGAGGGTAAGGCAATTGCGAGAGAAACAAGGATTGTCTCAAGAGGAACTGGCATATAGAGCGGGTGTTCATAGAACATATCTAGGCGGAATCGAGCGCGGCGAAAGAAATCCCTCACTGAAGAACATCGTGGCAATAGCTAGGGCGTTGAGCATCAGACTTCCGGATCTACTGGACATTGAAATTACGTAATCAGCCGACTCCAGAAAACTATAGACCCAGTCTGTTTGTAGCAGTGGAGAAGCTGACAAGACTTTACTAGAGAAGAGGAATCCCATCTTTCCGGGACGGTAGTACCCACAGGTCTGAGGGTCGATGCCCCAGAATCTCCTTACGCTTTAGCGCTCTCGCCGGGGAAGGCTGCATCTTCATTCCCGGAACTCCTTGATGGCGAGAGTGTTATAATTGGCACACAGATTACATTGGAACATATTCTACTGCTCCGATAAATCATCAATAAATCCCGTCTGTGGTAGTTATTAATCATGCTTATCCTCATATTTTAGGTGAAAGGAGATATGCACTGGTGAGTAAGATTTGTACTGCGGATGAGGCGTTGGCTGGAGTCCATGATGGCGATGTGGTCGCCGCTCATAATTGGGGGATATCCGGAAGTCCCGGCTATCTTTTCCGTGCTTTAGTTGAGCGCGGTGTGAAAGATTTGACCCTTTGTATACCCAACTTAATCCCCCTGCCGGAAGGATTCGTAGAGAGAGGATTGACTGACCCGACTATACTTCTACCCCAGTTGAAGAAAATAATTTCACCATTTATCGGTGCCCGTGGTATCCTAAGCAGCCTCAGCGAAACCTTCCTCAATTCTCTAGCCAGCGAGGGAAGGCTGGAGATTGAGACAAGTACCCATGGTATCCTTATGGAACGACTGTATGCTGGTGCCACGGGGCTCGGCGGCATCTATAGCCCGGTTGGTGTCGACACAATTATCGCAGAGGGCAAGGAGAAGCGTACTATCGATGGGGTTGATTATATTTTTGAGAAACCGCTCCGCCCGGATGTCGGCTTGATAAAGGCCGACAAAGCAGATACATTAGGTAACCTGGTGTATCGGGGCTCTGCGAGAGGTGCGAATCCGGTAATTGCCATGGCTTCAAAATATACCATTGTCGAGGTATTTGATGTCGTTGAACCGGGAGAGTTAGAGCCGGAGATGATAGTAACCCCCGGGGTTTTTGTGGACTGTGTCGTGAGGATACCAGATGAAGATGTCTATAGCGGGAAACGGCGCCCTGAGTTAATGCAAATTTTAGCCGCAGTCATGCTCGCTCGGGGGGTTCAGGTCGAAGAAGCTGTTTCCGAAGGAGGTGAAATGTGAAAGACAGACTGACTGAGGAACTGCTTGCCATGAGGGCTGCTCGGGAGATTAGACCGGGTGATTACTGCAATTTGGGTGTTGGTCTTCCCCAACTTTGTGCCTCATATGTGCCTGAAGGTGCTATTGTGCAGGCTGAGAACGGCACGCTCGGTTACGGCCCTCTGGTAGGCCTGGATAATGTGGACGAGATGGACCTTGATTTCATAGACGCTGGTGGTAGTTTCTTTACCACTGCTCCCGGAATGGCTTTTTTTGATATTCTGACTTCTTTTGTGATGATTAGAAGTGGTCGACTAAAGAGTTTCCTGGGCGGGCTTCAGGTCTCAGAGAAGGGTGATCTGGCGATACACAGCCTTGGTAGCGCAGACAAATTCCCGCAAATTGGTGGCTCTATGGATCTGGCCTGGGGTGCAAAGCGTTTGATCGTCCTGATGACCCATAACGCCAAGGATGGAGTATCTAAGGTAGTGAAGGAGCTAACACTGCCCATCAGTGCCAGAGCTTGTGTGGATCTTATTATCACTGACCTGGCTGTAATTGAGGTGGCGTCCGACGGCCTGGTGCTCAAGGAGTATGCCCCTGGGTGGACTCCGCAAGAGGTTCAAACGCAGACTGACGCTCAACTTATTGTGGCTACCGACGCAAAAGAAATCGGGTTCTAGCCAGTCTGACGAGAAAGCGCAGAGACAACGCATTCTGGCTATGTCCCCGGAATCTCGTCGTGCCTGAGTGCCCTTTTCAGAGAAGGCTGCATCACTGGAGTCGAACTACATACTCCATGAATTGCCGTTAGACTATAGTCATAGTCTCCTCACTTATAGACCAAACCTCCAAGATAGATTAACTCCTGTCCGTGAAATTCCTGCGGTAATCTAGTATGAGTCTGAGTAAGAGACTATGGCCATAGTCTCTTATCTGTCTTTACCGAGGTCGAAGGCATATCATTCCGATAGGGTGATGCAGGTGCTGGGATTCCGTGTGAGTCTCGCCTTCAGCGCACCCTTGATATATGCATCAAATAACCTGGCAGCATCAGTACCCGTAGAACCGTCCCACTGGTGGCTTGCCCACAACTGCTTAAGATGCTCCTTGTTTTCACTGCCGACCTGTTTGTCAATCTCATTGAAAAGGTCTGTCGCTGACGGGAAACGTATGATTCCATATTTCACTTTGCGTGTGAAAGAGTCTTTGCCGACGTCACCCACGATGATTACGTGAAAATTATAGTCAGCGCCGCTGGTTATATTAAATGCGCTGTAGCCTCTGGCAATATCGATAAGCCACAGCACCGGTAGCGTTTTAAGGGTGACCGCATCGTAGGGCAGAAACAATATAAGTAACGGTGAGTATTTCAGGTCAGTCAATTCCTTTATCGGCACCTTCCTGTCGAGTCTCCCAAAGACGTAGAGGCAAGTGCCATTCGGCAAGCGATATGGCAGGTCCTGTTCAGCGTACCGCGCGAACTCGTCCGGAGAGGCCCCATCAATGATAGTCGCCGCTACTTTCGCTACCGTAGCTTTACTAAGCTTCATAATTATGCCTCCTTGCCGACGTCGAGCTATGAATGAACGGGCCAATCCATGTGGCGTCTTTCATCAATATATGAGTCAGTGCCTTCATCAAGGGCCATCAACTGGAACTACCAGGGTGGATGCAGATTACTTTACGAATGCTACACCCGCAGTCGAGTTGTGTCAATATACTACTATTATCATCTAGTTGTGCCTATTGTGAATCCATACCCTATGATTTCATCTAAGCATGAAATAGGGAGATAACGTGGGTAGAAAGAAACCGGAAGAAAAGAAAGAGAATATAGACAGGATATTCTTCACCTTTACGGAGGCCCAGGAGTTTCTGGGAGTGAGTCATCAGACGATATACAAGCTTATGAAGGAAGGCCTTCCTTCGCACAAAATAGGTAAGAAGCGGGTATTCCTGAAAGAAGACCTGGACCGGTGGATCAGGGAGCACTAACCCACTTTAGCATAGCCATCAATTTTTCCTTTGCACCTTTGTGAGCTTGTACCTGGATTTCGGTCTAGTTACCATTGCCATCGATTATTTTTCCCTATGAGAGACGCGTACTTCGCATATTTATCCTTGCCACTATCTGTAAGCCGGACCGTCTCTCCATCCTCAGCTACTTATGCTTAAGCACCATCTAAGGTCATCGTGTCTTAAAACAACCGAAGGCGACCAGGATAGTGTTATCGGAGTTGGTAGAGAGACCTTAGGCCAAAAAAAGCCGCGATACAGAGTACACAGGCTACAGAGCTACAGACAGGCTACAGGGACGTCATGTCTTCCTTTTCGTGTAACCTCTTCCTGTAGCTAGTGCCCTGTATCCTATGTGTTGTGCATATCTTGCATACAATTTCGCATATTTTTATTGAAATTTTTGTCGCCTAGTGTTATCCTTATTTATCAGGAGATGAGCGGGGATGCCGACCAAAATATCCGACGTTAAAGCGGCAAAAATAATGCATCATTATTTTACGGGCATGCCGCAGCCGAAGATTGCGCAGAAGTGCCACGTTAACCAGTCCACCGTCTCACGGTGCGCAAAGAAGTTCGAGGAAGAGGCCTCCGCTAAAGGCATCGTTTCGGTGGCCAAGGAGCATCAGATTATGAGCGAAGTAACTGCTCTCAGAAGCCTAGCAGTCGACCTGTACAAAAGCAAGGTCAGTATCGAGGAAGCGAAGTCCGGGGCTAAGATGGTAGCCCTCTTTCACAGCTTGGATGTGCCCCCAGAAGACTACAAGGTGCTTGCCAAGATACTCAAGAAGCTAAAGGACCCCGAGTTCTATAAGGTCGGCATGAAGCTCGTCAAACTGGAGGAGTCGACAGGTAAGGACTATAACACTATCCTCGGTGAGTTCGAACAGATGGGTGAGGAGATTGCCGTAAGGCAAGAGGCAATCGCCGACCTTAAGGAGAAGCAGGCAGAGGAAGAGGTCTCTCATGAGAAATTGAAGCTCGACCTCAAGGAAAAAGAGGCCGAGCTAATGGAATATCTGAAGGAGGCCGAAGAGAAAAAGGCCGTGGCGGATGCTGAGGTTAAAGAGAAGCTGGCCGAGGCCGGGTTGACGCTAGAGAAGATCGACAAGGTGCATCCCACAGTGGAGAAGATGAACGTGCTCGGCATCACCGACGATAAGTTCGAGACATTCGTCAAGGAACACCAGGTTCTGGAAGAACAGGGCATCACTTGGGAGAAGTTCCAGGCGGTAGCCCAAGCACTAGCTAAAGCCGGAGAAGACATCAGCGGGGAAGGCCTGGCGGCAAAGCTTAAGGAGTACGGGACCCTGAACCAGGCTATCACCTCCATAAAAGACGAAAAGGCGTCCCTCCAGCCCGAGGTCGAAAAACTCGGTGGGGATAAGATTAAGCTAATGGTGGAAGTTGACGGGCTCGTCAATAGCAAGGCAAAACTGGAGACCGAGGTTCAACATCTTGAGGAGCTCAAGAAAGCCCTTGAAGGTACCATTGACACCCTGGAGATCCGGAGAAATAACCTGGAAAAACACCTGGCAGAACTGGAGAATGACATCGCTGACCAGACCGTAAAGAAGGCGGCAGTAACAGAAGAGGTAAATCAGAAGCAATTGACGGTCTCCGAGTTGGAGGAGAAACTGAAAAAAGCCGATGCCATCAGCCAGACTCTTGTGGAAAAGCAGGTGGAATTTCAGGAGCTGGAAGTCAAGAAAGCTGCTGCCGGACAGAAATACGAGCTGTTCGAGGCTTTCCTGGGGCTGGTCGCTGGTAAATCCACGGCAGACGCTGAGCACTTTCATATATCGGCAGAGGCCCTGATTAACGAGGCGAATTCGGGGAACTATGACTACACCGAACTGTTATACCAGGTAATCGATCAGTTTACCGGCGGCGCCCTCGACCTGATAGGCTGCCCGGAGTGTGACACGGAATTCATAATCGTTAAGAGTAGCAAGAAGCAACTAACAAGCGGTATATCTTTAATTAATCGGCAGTGCCCCATATGCGGCGGTATCCACACCGTTATTAAGAAGAAGCTGCTGGTACCAGCATTGAAAAAGGTGATTGTCTCCCAGGCACAAATCGTTTTGGAAAAACCTGGTGAAATAACTTCCGAGGATAAAACCCAGGAGCAGGATTAAACGAATAATAGAGAATTAAAGAAAATCGTTCTTTCTAGTAGCGAGACCCTGAACCTAAGTCAGGGTGTTATCTATTGAACTTAAAAAAGGTCCCTTTTTCAATATTGACTTTTCACATTCACGGTACTACTCTTTACACACAACGTATCCATTCCACCTCAAACCAACAGAGGAGGTCTGAGAATGGTGTTTAGAATTTATCCGTTATATTGGCCATTACTAACAATAGCTTCCCCAGTGCTTGCACCTATGTTGTTAGTTAGAAATCGCCGTTTCAGGAAAAACCACGAAAGAGTAAACAGGGCTAACTCTGAGCGGATAAATAAAGCTCAACCCTTGGATTTACCGGGGCTTGAATACCTAGACGTAACTGTGCTATCGGAATGGGCGACCGAGGATGGTTTCATGGGGGAGCCAGGTGTTTCTTATCTCTTTAACACTAACCAAGGGGCACTGCTCTACGACGTCGGTTTCGGTCCGAGCCGTCCCACCTTACTTCATAATGCTAACAAACTAGGCGTGAGGTTGGACCAAGTGGATGCTTTAGCTATATCGCATCTGCATGGGGACCACATGGGTGGCATGAAGGCACAAATGTCGAAGCAGGTGACACTCCCCGAGGGATTGGGTCCTCCAATGGGTAAGCCCTGTTTTTTACCTGACGAGGCTAGAGCTGATGACTTCAGTGCTGAGATAGTCAGAGAACCCCGACTGCTTGCTGCTGGAATAGCCTCCATCGGTCCACTTGCAAGGAGCCTCTTCTTCTTTGGATGGACCGAGGAACAGGCACTCTTGGCACGACTCGAGGGTCGAGGTCTTGTGGTCTTCAGTGGCTGTGGTCATCCAACAGTTGAAGTCATACTTGAAATGGTGCATTGTGTCTCTAGCGAGCCCATTTATGCTATTGGTGGTGGTCTTCACTTCCCCATTACTAGCGGACGTGGCAATTATAAAGGCATACAGCTTCAGATGATTTTTGGCACCGGCAAGCCACCATGGCGGCGAGTTACTGACGCCGACTTGAGCCGAACTATCGAGTCCATCAATGCAGTAAGCCCTCAAAAGGTTTTTCTTTCAGCACACGATACCTGCGATTATGCACTTAAGCGTTTTCAGAGTGAGCTGAAAGCTGATACATATCTCCTTAAGACGGGAGCGTGTTATCGTCTCTAATCCGGGGCTCAAGTTTGATGCTTGCGTCTTGTCCTTTTCATAGCATGCGTCTCACAACAAAAGTCCGTTCTGTCGTATCTATGATTCAAACATTCCATTGTTAAGGTGCTCGATATTTAGTTAGAATCGTCGAATATTCTATAATATAGTGTGTTAACATTACACCACATATCAGTCGATGTAAAAGGGATAGTGCCGATAGAAGAGGATAATAGAGGGGAGCGAATGAAGTACAGGAAGTTTGGCAAACTTGACTGGGAAGTATCAGCACTGGGATTTGGGGCTATGCGGTTGCCATTGTCTGGTGGGACTCCAGCAGATGTCGATGAGCCGGAAGCTATCCGTATGATACGCTACGCTATTGATAATGGCGTCAATTATTTGGACACGGCTTATCCCTACCATGCCGGACATAGCGAGAGAATAGTCGGACGAGCACTGAAGGATGGCTATCGTGAGAAAATAAAATTGACTACAAAATTACTTGCTCGTATAGTCCAAGCAGCATACGATTTTGATCGTATTCTTGATGAACAGCAGGAACGACTGCAGACTAATATCAACTTCTATCTTCTACACGGCCTAAATAGAAATACCTGGCCTAAAGTACGAGACATGGGTGTACTGCGTTGGGCCGAAAAGGCGATTGCTGATGGACGTTTTGACCGTTTGGGATTCTCATTCCATGATAGTTATGATGTTTTCACGGAAATAGTTGACAGCTATGACAACTGGGTACTTTCCCAGATCCAGTACAATTTCATGGATGTGGATTACCAGGCCAGTCGTAAAGGACTCAGATACGCTGCCAGTAAGGGCCTTGCCGTCGTCGTCATGGAACCCCTGAGGGGTGGAGGATTAACCCAGAAACCACCGGAGCAAGTAGCACAGATTTGGGACTCCGTTTCTCACAAACGTTCTCTAGCCGAGTGGGGCTTATTATGGGTATGGAACCAACCTGAGGTATCAGTAGCTCTTAGTGGTATGACCACTATGGACCAGGTAGTCGAAAATGTAGAGATTGCCGGACGTTCTGGAATCGATATTCTTACCAGAGACGAAATGGCTTTGTATGAAAAGGTTGCTAATGCTTATCGAGGGGCGAAACCCATCCCGTGCACAAATTGCGGGTATTGTATGCCCTGTCCACATGGAGTAAATATTCCCCTCATTTTTCAGTTATATAATGACGCGGTAATATGGAATAACTTCCGGGTAGGGAGAAACCGTTACAACATCTATCTTAAGGAAGAGGAACGTGCTGACAGGTGTGCCAAGGACGAAGAATGTCTGGAGAAATGTCCTCAGGGAATTACTATACCCGAATGGTTGGAAAAGATACATACTGAGTTATCCTCAGGAATCTAAGCAGGCAAAAAGGTTCGTGGGTTTAAAGTATATCATCCCACCGAAGAGGCAAACGTTATCAAATTGCTATACGAATGACTGAACAAACATCCCGATGTTTGTACTATTCATACTGAACCACTATTTCGTGCAAACCGACTTCCTCATAAGCCTGGCATTCCTAGTAGAGGTAGCGAACATGTACTCTCCGAAGGGGGCGAGGGGGAGAAACTGATGCTTGACAAAGTGGGTATTCTGGTGTAGCTTCTTGTTCGTAGCAACAACGTATCAGATATAAAGGATGAGCAAATGAAGGCTAAGATACTCACAATACTTGTAGTGATGGCTGTACTCGTCTCTTGTATTACAGGATGTGGCTCAAAGAAAGGTGGTTACCTGATAGAGATAATGAAGACATTACCTCATGACACTCCCACAGTTATCTATATGGATGTTGAATTAATGACAGAAGACCCTGATTTAGAAGACATGTATAACGACGTGCTGGAAAGCTGGGATGATTTTTTGGCATACGAGGCGAACATAGCTTCTGCCATAGATTTTTCTCACGTCCGCGCTTTTACTAAGACTGATAGTCGCAAGGTCTATTTAATAGCAATCAAAGGCGAGTTTGACCTGCAGGACATTCGTGATGCTCTTTTAGAACAAGATTTTATGCAGGGTGAATATGAAGGTGTGGAGGTCTGGACTGATGATTCCCATGCTTTCGCTTTTCTGAAAAAGATGATTGTCTCCGGCCATACTGACTCTGTGGAGACCTCTATTCGTGTCAGCCAGAACGATGAGCCCTCAATGTACGGTAACGAAGATGTTAAATCAATCGTGGATAAGATGCCCGCTGGTTTCTATACTTTGATATTGACAGGCGATACCTGGGGCAAGAGTAATAGTCTACTTCTAGCAGGCGGGATCTCCATGAGAAAGGGCGATGGGACTATAGAAATCAAAGGGTGGTTTAAATTTGAGAGTGAGACAGATGCTGAAGCTGTCCTGTCAGACCTTGAAGACACTATGAAGGAATTTTGCGGTGCCACCCAAATTGAAGGTCAACTGAGAGGACAGTTCATAGAGCTGACTGGCGAGATGGAGATACCTGAAGATTGAGGGCTTTGCCTATTTTCAAGAATTAGCGGCGAGTAAATCAAGGCTAGCAGGTCTTCAATGGTCTGTCAGTCTTCTTTTCATCAAAATACAAGACTGTTTTATCAACGCACAGAAAAAGCAAACGGTATCATCCACGAGTACGCATGGCTGGACAAACATCCCGAAGTTTGTTCAATGGTAACAAAATAGTATCAAATGACCTTTGAAGAAGTCATCAGCGCTTCGTTTAGAACATGAAGTCAAGTAGTTCAATATTGCCAACTCGGCTCAGCGCTATCGATTATCTTATGATTGATATGGTATCTCGATATATTACCCCTTAGCTACCTGTAACCGGCACCAGGCATACAGAGCGTCATAAACATCGAATTGGTACGACAGATTCTCCTCATCGTTAGGATAGCGTGTACTGTAGCCAACGGCAATAGCCTCCAGGCCGCGGGCAATAGGGTCCTTGTCGATATCCTGGGCGGAGTCAGCGGCATGGACTATTTCAGCCAAGCGTAGCAGGGCCTTGTCCCTCAGTTCATACTTCTGGATGATGGACTCAAAGGAGCATCGACCTTCGTGATGGTCGAGCTCTGCCTTCCCCATACAATCGAAAGGAATAGCCCCGGTCTGCTCGGCAATAGACATTACCTGGCTAGGGGGAGCAAAGATAAACTCGGCTTCATTATCAACGAACCTCTTGATAAGCCAGGGACAGGCCACGCGGTCAACGTGGACATGTGAGCGGGTTACCCATTTCATAGTACTTACCTCCTCCGGATTATTATCATAGTTCTTCCTTAGACATAGAACTCTGCTTGCTTTTCGAACTGAAAAACTCCACAACCTACCACTTGCCGAGTTCTTGCAGGACCTTGACCACCCGCCATGTTTCGGCGCTGACGGCCGTCCCGCCCATTACCACGGCCACGGATACGGCTTCCAGCACTTCCTCTTTAGTGGCTCCAGTAGCAATAGCGTCCTTGGTCTGCCCCTGAACGCAGCGGGTACAACCGGACTGAAGGCCGCAGGCCAGAGCGATAAGTCTCTTATTCTTAAGGCTCAAGGCCCCATCCTGATATACACCTTTGCGGAAGGTGGTATAGGCGGCCATTATCGGCAGTCCCTGGTCAAACTCGTCCCTCAACTTACCCGTATCTGTATAATAGTCAAGCTGGTTATCCATATAAGTACCCTCCCTAATGTTTTTCCGGGATGCGTTCTGTGTAAAATTAGTACAGATGTAACAGTTGTTACAGATTAAACCATATGCTAGAATGACTGTCAAGAGGTTTTGTTTGATGGACTGGTTGTTGTTCACCTACTGGCTCCCGGCTGAACCTTCCCGAAAGAGGGTTTTTATCTGGAGGCAGTTAAAGAAGCTCGGAGCTATATCGATGGAGGGGGCAGGCTGGCTCATACCTAACGCAGAACCGTTCGCGACAAGAATCAAGGATATCCTTAAATCTGTAGAGAAGATGGAAGGCACGGCAAACCTGTACTCAGTCACCGACTTCAATGAGGTGCAGGAGCAGCGGGCTATAGCTAGGTTTCAACAGGAAAGGGACAGGGAATATACCGAGATAATCAAGGAATGCCACAAGCTATTGCGTCATATGGAGAGAGAGCGTCAGCAGCAGGAGTTTAACTTTGAAGAAGTACAGGAACTGGAAGGCGACCTGGGGAAGATACACCGCTGGCTTGCTGAAGCCAAGGAACGTGACTTCTGGGATGTTGCGACTCGAGAAGAAGTAAAAAAGTTGACAAACGAAGCTGAAACAGGTCTGGCAGCATTCACACAAGAAACCTTTGAAAGAATGCAGAATCTCGAGCCGGGAAATGACACAGATACTAGAGCCAACAATAGAGAGACTTAATTGAAGCTGAAAATCTCGCCATTCATTCTCCTTTGTATTATGGGTGGGCTGGCCATTTTCAGCTCTACGATGGCCAAGAACCCTGTATTACCTCTGTTTATCCGCGCTCTTGATGTGCCAATGGGCACGGTAGGCTTTATTGCCGCCGCTTCTACCGTGGTCGGAATTGTTGTCAGCCTGCCTGCGGGTATTCTTTCGGATGTTATCGGCAGGCGTCGGGTTATTCTCGTTGCCGCTATTGTTTTCGCAAGTGCCCCGTTTTTATACCTCCTGGTAACCCAGCCCTGGCATCTGGTGCTGGTACGTATCTATCACGGTTTTGCCACCGCTATACTCGGTCCGGTAGCTATGGCAGCGGTGGCCGATACCTTCGATGAAAAGCGCGGCGAGCGTATGGGCTGGTATTCATCGGCAACCATGGTGGGGAGGTTTGTCGCTCCTTTCGTTGGGGGAGCCTTAATCTTTGGTGATAACTTCCACTGGGTATACATAACTACCGGCGTTATCGGAACACTGGCACTAATTGCAGCCATCAGATTACCGCTCGCTACAGCAACCTCTGACTCCTTGGGAGGAGCATTGAAGCGGGAGCGGAGTGAAATATGGAGTGACGTTAAAACAATACTAACTCATCGTGGTATTCTGGCAACAAGCACCATTGAAGCGGTTCAATATTTTGCTTTTGGCTGTCTGGAGGTATTTTTACCTATCTTCTTAGATGAGCAGGCAGGCTTTTCCACGATAGAGATTGGCTCACTGTTTACCATACAGATAGTAGTGGCTACATTAACCAAACCGATAATGGGGCGCTTTTCAGATAGGTATGGCCGTGTCCCGGTGATAGTAGCCGGGCTTCTACTGGGTGGTATAACTATGGCCTTCATGACTTACTCGTACAATTATCTGTTGTTAACTATGCTTATTGGATTTTTCGGTCTCGGGTTGGCAACTGTTACCGCTTCCACTTCAGCGCTCGTTGCCGATTTGTCCAAGTCATCCAGTCATGGCGGCGCTTTGGGTGTACTGTCCAGCGTGATGGATATTGGACACTCCACAGGACCTATGGTCGGAGGGCTGCTAATCAGTGCTTTAAACTACAAGACAACGTTTGGAATAGTCGGCGGAGTATTGGCCATCGCTAGCTTAGTTTTTGGGTTAATAATGCGCCGGATACCGAAAAGTAAAAGCTCACCTGACTAGTTAGTTACTCGAGTAACAAACTCCGGATTGTTAATAAGGGTAACAAAGAAGTAGAATGAGACCTTCTAAGAAGTGTAGAAATAACCACGTGTTGCTAATTTAGCCTTTCATGTGGTTAGGGCCGATCTCCGGGTACAGTGTAAACAGTGGATTAGACCAGAGCTCATCACCCGCCTCTTTTCCTGCCTGAGTGAGACGATAGTAGATACGATCTGGAGCTGGTGGATAATAAGCCTGCATCGTTGAAGCCTCAGTCTGACCGGTTTCTTCTACCCATCCCAGGCGCTTCAGTACTCCAAAATATACCAAGAACGAGTGGTAGCGCATATGGGTAAACTTGCGGGATATCTTCTTTAATTGCCGCTGGTACATATCTTCCGCCATTTCCTCGGTAACATCGATACCGCTCACCACCATACGGCTGATGGTCTTCTCGGCACGTTCCCTAGCAGTGGCACGGGCAAGGGCTTCCTTATACTCGAAGTTGATATCGGACTGGGCGGCGCCACGATCAAGATCGATAACGCGTGACCCTTCCGGCCCGTTACCCACGAGAAACTCACGGATAAACCAGCCACAGCCAAATGGCCTCAGGAAGCCACCTCGTGTCGGTCTAATGTCTAGTGTCACCTTTCGCTGATTGCTCCTGTCTTTGTAGATTCTAGAGCGTCAATAATCTTCGTTGAGATTTTCCGTATTGACGCTAGGTTTGCCTCGAGGATCTTCTTATCTTCAGCCCAGAGAGCCACATAGGAAAACGATCTTACACCGCTGTCGAAGCCGAAATGGGCGCCCACGGTAAAAGCGGCACTCTCGGCAATTGTCTCGGCATCCTTTCGCGAGATACGAAACACACCCTCGGAGTAGTAGTGAGACACCTCGTGAAGCAAGGTCTTCAGCTGCTGAGCTCGTGATTCTTCAGGCCTTACCCAGATGCTTTTCCCTGAGTAGGTACCTTTAATCGCAGGGTCCTGGTACGGTCTCGACTCAAAGCTGACCTCAAGACCCTGTGTCCTGGCCAATCCCATGGCTCTTTCAAACAGCTCATCATTTGCTTCACCGGTGATGGCTGGCACCTCGAACTCTGGAAGCGGCTCACCTTCGGTCTGGCTGATGTCAAAGACATGGACAACCTTGAAATAGAGCGGGCTGACCTCAATCTCTTCTTCCGTCTCTTCCTCTTCTACGGGCTCGGGCTTCGGCTGTTTAGGCGGGAGACACGGCGCCAGGATGGCAATACCCTTCTCGCCTTTCTTAACCCAGCGTCCCAAGTCTTTCCATGTTTGATAACCGGCTACACGGGTGGCATCGGGCTTCTGTATCATAATCAGCACCAGATTACCGATACTGTAGTCGTGAAACTTTGACATGGTGAGCAGGAACTGCTTGAAACTATTACTCTCCTGGATGTCGTTAACACCCTCCTTGAGCCTCCTCAGGACCTCGTCAATCTTGCGTTCCTTTACCTCTGGCTCAATAGCGAAGCTGTAGTCGAGCTTCTCGAACCGACTCCAGCAGGACGTATGCTCGAGGGAATCATAGAAGTACTAGACGAATTCTACTCGGCCAATCTAGCACAGGATGTTACCAGGGGTATGCGAGAGAGCGCATCGCGGGGATATTTCAGTGGGGGTAAACCACCCTATGGATACAATATCAACAAGGTGAGAGATGGTCACAAAATGAGGAGCACTCTCGTCCCTAATCCAATTACAGCACCGGTCGTTATGCGTATGTTCGGAGAATGTCAGTCTGGTAAAGGAACAAGAGAAATAGCAAGGGGGCTTGATAGTGACGGTATCACAACACCAAACGGGAAGCGCTGGGTTGGAACCGCCGTATTGAGAATCCTATATAATGAAGCATATATTGGCACTCTAGTTTGGGGAAAGCGTAGTGGGGAAGACCCGGTGAGGGTCGAGAATGCCTGGCCACCCCTTATTGATAAGGACACATTTTATAAAGTGAATTCCTTTCTGAAATCAAGAGGTCCGAAAATTGTTCATCCAAGAAGAACTGTGAGTGAATACCTTTTCAGTGGTCTTATGAAATGTGGCACGTGCGGAGGTGCCATGAGTGGCCACAGTGCTAAATCGGGGCAGTTTTTCTATTACCGCTGTTCAAACGCGTCAAAACGGGGAGCTGAGGCATGTCCAGGCCGCTGGATACCCAAATCCTGGATTGAAAGTTTTGTTATCGACAAGATACGAAATTATATCTTGTCGGACGAGAATATCCTTGAGTTGGTACAACTCACTACTGAGGACATGGAGGAGAGTCTAGGTACGGAAAGACAAACGCTTCGAATGATTGAGAAACAAGTCGCTGATGTTGATATGAGGCTTGAGCATTTGTACGATGCTCTGGAGACAAGGTCTTTCAGTGCTGAAGAGCTTGCTCCGCGAATCAGGAAGCTTCAGTCGAAGCGGGCTGAACTGATGGTCAAGAAGAATCAGGCAGAGACATATCTTCAGTCTGATATTGTAACAGTTCCGGATTTGCAGATTGTCCAGGACTATGCGGATGATCTCAAGGCACTATTAGGCTCTTCGCCTATTGTTGAACAGCGGACTTTCTTGAAGACCTTTATAGAAGGCATAGAGATGAGGGAAAATGATTTTACCGTTGATTACACCCTGCCCATGCCGCCGAACAACTTGAAGAGTGAAGTATTTGGAGTTCTACCTTTTGATATGAATGGTAGGCCGTGCAGGTCTCGAACCTGCGACACACTGATTAAAAGTCAAATCTCCCCTTCATTCTCTTTGCATTGAAATCTTATCAAAAAGGGGAGCCGATTATCTGTTCCCCTTCCCCTCTGGGGAAGGGGGGAAATGTAGTAAGAGGGGCTGCGCCTCTCTTAAACGCCCCATTTATAAGGACATTTAATACTACCTCTCTCCTAGAAAATCTCTTCACCAACTCGTTACCAGATAGATGAAAAAACTCTACCGAGGAAGTCTGGCACTCATTAAGGTGCGAACCACCTCTGCCAAAGAACTAGCCTCTCACCGTTTTGGGGTGTCCAGAGGGGTGTAACCCCTTTGGAACGGAGGTACAAGGGGGTGTCCCCCTTGAATTTTCTTCCCACCGATAGCTGGAAGACGAGACCAGTCAGGCCTTACTTCCCCAGGAGTCGCCGTTTGTATTCAGCAGCCTTTCTATCTGGACCACTTCACAAAAAGTGAGGTCGGAGGGGGTATTCCTCCGACCCCACCTTGCTCCGGGGACTCTACCTCCCCAGCCGGGCTGGCTGTTCAACCACCCGGCCAAACACCAGCCTAGTCCCCTGAGACAACCACGTTTTCCCCAAGTGTCTCTCCCCTGATATCCGGTTGGTAGTAGGAATAGACCTGGGAGGAGACACCTTTGGCCTTAACCGGATAGGTCGCCTTTACCTGGAAGCTCCAGGACAGGCTTTCACCTGGGAGCATGTTTTCAATGTAGAATATGACTTTTCGTCCGGCAATTTCATAACGCTTTATCTTGGCCTCTCCGGCAACAGCCGCCACGATGGTATCGGTGACGGCGGTAAAGCCGGTGGGCACAGAGATGTCAGCCACCACCATTCCGGCTTCCATCGGCTCAAGCGGGTTAAAGGCCAGCTCCACCGAGACGGTTACCAGGTCGTTCACCTCGACCTCCGTGACATCATAATCAACATCTATATTGAGAACGCTTACTCCGGTCTCGGCTTCCGGCAGATTAAAGCGCCGCACCACCTGGGCAACTGCTTCCCCTTCGCCAGTAGCCGTAATCTCAAGCTCCTCATTGACCGGTATCTCAATCACCTGGAGGACATCAAAGTTCTCTGGTGTCAACCGTACCTGCTCATCAACAGTCTCACCCGTGACGTTTATCGTAAGGTCAACGTCAGCCCTGGTCCCAGTGGAATATTCAGTGAGGGCCTGCAGAGCAACCACCGTGTCCTGGGTCGAGCCGTAGCCACCGTAGGCATTACGCCGGGATGACAGCCACTTGGCTGCCCGCGAGGCATTGAAGCTATCGCCGTGCTTGATCAGAGCCAGGGTTGCATAGGCAGTGGTCTCAACATCGGCACTCCGGCCGATGCCCGGGGCAAAGCCTCTCGTCTGCTCCGGCAGGATATCTCCACCGGTACCCCAGTGCAGCCCGTCCTCGTCCTCCTGGGCCATGCCCATCAGCATCTGGTAGGCCTCATCGGCCCTGGCGCTGCCGGCAAGCTCCAAAGCATAAGCAGTTAGCGCCAGAGTATAGGCATCGTCCATGCCACTGAGCTGGTCCTCAAGGTAGGCAACCGCCCTGGCGCTGCCAACAGTGTCTCCAGCCTCCATCAGGGCAATCGCCACGTAGGCAGTCAGAGCGTCTTTGCCATCTAAACCACCCAGCAGCTCCTGGTGGTGGACAAATCCGACCTGGTCGAAGGAGCCGTCGGCGTTCTGGTGGCTGGTAATCCATGCCTTGGCCTCGTTGAGAACGCTTTCATCTATATAGATAAGGTCAGTTGCCTCAGCGAAGGACTTGAGGACAAAGGCAGTCAGCCAGAGACTGCCTATCTCATCGCTCTCGCCGAAGGCGGAAAAGCTGCCGTCGCTACGACGGTAGGTCAGCTCTCTCTGGTAGCCGGTAATCATCAGCAGTTCTGCTTTGGCCATTATCTCCGGTTTGACCTGTCCGCTCTCCTGGAGATACTTGGTGATGTAGATATCCGGGGCCATCATCATCATGTTCTGCTCACCGCAGCCAAAGGGCATCTGGATAAGCTCTTCAAGTCCATCCAGTGTCTGGGTAAGATAGCTGGAGGTAATCGTGAGATAAGCCCGTCCCGAACCATCGACTGCATCGAAGGGTATATCCGTCGAAACCGTTCCCGGGTCTCCTTCGGAAATGTTAAGGTTGTTTACCACCTCACGGGCAACGCCTTCTGGTTCAATTATCAATGGTTTAATGACGGCATCAGCCGCCTGCGGGCTCCGCGCTGTTATTTTGACTGAGTTAATGCCCAGTTCTGTCGGCCTTATCATGAATGAGGCCTCGCCGATGTCATTGGCGGCAATCTCCACCGTCTGACTCGGGTCACCCAAGAGGTCGAACCAGTCAGCCTCTTCAATCTCCACCAGCACACTCTGGGGATCTTCGAGGTAGTTATAGATTACCACCTGTACAGGGAACTCCTCGCCCCTTATCGCCGAGTACGGCAGGTCAATCGTCAGGAAGAAGGGCTGAAATGCCACCAGCTCATCCTCGGCAATACCAAGGCCATTTTCCTTTGATATTGCCACCGCCCGCAGCATCCAGGTGGTGATTGTATCCGGTACTGTCACGTCGATGGACAACTGACCATCGGGGCCGGTTATTTCTTCCATCCAGAGCCAGGTCTCAGGGAAAAACTGCCGCACCCTTTCTACCTCAGCCAGTCCGGCACCACCCGCTTCGCTATTGATTTCCTGCGGAGCTGGAGGCCAACCAGCCTCTTCTTCCTGTTCTCCAGCATCCGCCGCCATAACTTCTCCCCTCCACAGACTATCACCCCAGAAGACATCACCTTTGCCTGCTGCTTCGTACTCCTTACCGTCCGGGATATTATTATTGCTCAGCACCACTACCCCGGCATCCTCAAAGACATCCATCGCCCCTCTGGTAGTTATGGTGGGATAAATGGAGACCTCGTGCAGTTCTACCTGCGGCTGCATGTAAAGTTGCTCCAGCTTGGCGAAGACCTGCTGCAAGTTCAGGCGGTTCTCGGCTAAAATATAGACGGAGCGGTCCACGGCGGCAATGCCGACCTTAGACTCACCCTCTGTCGTGATATCAATGTCGATTTCATCGCCGGGTTCGGCTTCATCCTGGCTGAACTCGGCGGTCACCTCGTGTGGGTATACCGGGCTTACATCAAACGGGATGTAATCGGCAGCCACCTCACTGTTGGGTAATATCTGGTAAACGAGCAGCCGGGCAGAGGGCGCCATCTGGGGGGTGGCGCGGAAAGTAATCATACTGCTCCCGGTATAATCGGAGTAGACCACCTTGTCACGGGCCACAATCTCGTAGTAGAAGTTGGACGCCCGTTTAGTGGAGTTCACCTTGAACTGAATTACGTCACCGACGGCAGGGATACCTTCACTCACCTGCTCTACATGGATGAAGTTGCCGGAGGGTGAATAAGAAGCCTGTAACGTAATGGTGTCCCCGGCCCCTTCAGCATAAGCCTCTACCATTAGGGCAACAGCCTTCTCCGGAGGATTGGTGCTATAAAGCGCCTTACCGTTGCTGGTAATTATCTGCTGCTCCTCGGTCTTTATCTCGTTGTAATCACTATCAAGGTAGGTCAGTTCCAGCGCTACCTCAGCATCGAGCGGCTGGTTGTCCGGGGTCTCTGTGACTATCAGCAAACCGAAGGGCAGGCCCGGCTTGAAGGCTATACTGTCGGGGATTAACTGGAGGTTAAGGGGAGATTCCGATACCGTCAGTAGCCGGCTGGTACTCTCCTCGTAGCCGGTAGACTTCTCTCTCACAGTTATGTCAAGTATAACATTACCCTGACCGCCTGCTGCCGGCACCCCGGCAACATAGCCAACCGCCGGTAGCTCAAAGGTCGTTTCGCCGTTAATCTCCTTGTAGAAGGTGGCGTATTCCCGCCACTCACCAATATAGCGGGACGCCCTGATCTCAAGCTCTCCCTCGACTGGCTTGCCAAAGCTGTACTCCGACAGGACAGTACCTGTGATAGGTTCATCAACCAGAAACCACTCCTTGGGGAGCTCCACCTTCACCTCGTACTTGGGGAGCACGTACTTTTCGACCCTGACATCAAGCTGGGTCTTTCCCTCCTCGGTGGTGGCCATTATCTTCCAGACACCTTCGTTAGGTTCGATAGAGACGGGCAGGTCGAGGCTGGTCATGCCAAACTCGTCCGTCTGTACATCCTCACGGAATATCTTAATACCTTTGGCATCAATAACCTCCACTGTGACCAGACCGACGACCGGTTTAAGCTCAGGGGTCAGAGTAATCGTCCTGATGTGGATGGTCTGCCCCGGTTTATAGATGGGTTTATCGGTCTCGATGAAGACGACAAAACTTGCGTCAACCAGCACCGTCGCCTCGTCTTCAAAACCCGCACCCTTGACCCTGACCTGGTACTCGCCTTCTTCAACGTCAGGGATATCAAGCTCTATCGTCCCCTTACCCCTGATGGTCTTACTTACCTGCGTAATCTCAATACCATCCTTTAGCAAAGTAACCTCGACCTCATCGGTAACCAGACGGTCTCCATTGAACAAAGCCAGAGAAACCGACTGCGTACTGCCGCTCTGTAAGACCTTTGGTACCACTGCCATGTAGCTTTCAGCAGCCAGTGCCGGACTGCAGGCCGGTATAATCGGACCGACCACTAGCAGAGCCAGTACAACTACCGTGAATTTGAACCACTGTGCTTTCATGATTACCTCCCCGTGCACTACAGGCACCACATCCCGTCCGATAATAGATATAGCATGACCGGGATAAAATCAACCTTGATTCACAGGATTATACGCCTCTGGCGAAGAAGTATCACAAAGAATTGTCTAAAAACGACATGTCACTGGTATCTTTCACATTGACACTAAAAGGCACAGTTACTAGAACTAACTCGAATAAGAAGCTGAACAAGGAGAAAACCATGAGTGAAGACACCCCGGCAGTCGTCGAGACTACTTCCGGGAAAATAGAGGGTATTTTCAGAAGAGGACTATATGCCTTCCGGGGTGTACCTTATGCAGCAGGCGGGAAAGGCCGCAGCAGTATCCCTTCCAGCGGCAGGCGGGGCCTTGCCTTCGGTTCGGTATCGGTATAGCCAACAGCCAGCAGTCCGAGTACATAGATTCCTCTTGGAATACCCAGCATGTCCCGGATAGCCTTCAGGTCACTGATACCACCCACCCAGCATGACCCCAGTCCCAGGGCAGTCGCCATCAGCACAATATGCTCAGCAGCAATATAGGTATTTGCCGTGGCCATGGAGAGGTAGAATGCCGTGTCAGACTCGTCAGGCATCTGGGCATAACGTTGAAGCCCTGAATCATCAAGGGCACGGTTGGCGAACACGCCAGCGTCAATCATCTCCTGCCTTCTTGTCCGTCGTGTCCTCCCCGAGTAGACCGACAGGTCTGTGCAGAATATAAAGACCACCCCCGCCTCCTCAACAAAGGCCTGATTGAAACACAGCTTGCGGAGCTCCTTCTTTTCCTCGGCATCGGTTACCACAACAAACCGCCATGGTTGCGCGTTACTCCCCGATGGTGCCAGGCGGGCCGCCTCCAGCATCTCGAAAATCATCTCATCCGGCACGGGTATCTGCTTAAAACTACGGATACTGCGGCGCTTCTGTATTGCTTCACGCACGGTTAGCATTAATAGTCCTCCTGAAAAGTTGCGGCTAATATGAGCATTATAGCAGAGTCAGCATTACACCTGCAGTGAGACATCCAGAGCAGAACCTGTCTCCTTCCTCAGTCCATCGCGGGGAGCTTCATATCCTCAGCCTTTGGATTGGACATCGATAGAGATTCAGGCAACACGTCTTAAGCTATCAAGCCGACGAATGACCAGGTCGTCTGCTTAAACAATTCAGGGACTGCCCCCTAACATGACAGCCCCTGAACAAGTCTACCTCGGCAGGTATAACAACTTACCCTACCGGTACTGTCTTACGTGACCTTCTTCGTCTCCTGGTCTTAGCCAGTGGCAGTTCAACAACGAAGGTAGCACCACCCATTTCATTGTTCTCAGCCCGAATCAGCCCTTTATGAGCGGTTGCAATACCATAGCAGGTGCTCAGTCCCAGACCAGTGCCTTTACCTACCGGCTTGGTGGTGAAGAACGGGTAGAATATCTGCTGCAGGTTTTCCTGCGGTATTCCCGGGCCATTGTCAGCAACCGATATCCTTGCCCAATCCCCATCGATCCGGGTGGTGATAAGAATATTCCCACCATTAGACTCCTCAAGGGCCTCCTCGGCGTTGAGCATAAGGTTCATCAAAAGCTGCACGAGCTGGGAGGAATTTCCGGTTACGTAGAGCGGCCCATCCCAGAGGTCGGTATTTACACTAATGTTCCGTACCGTTTCCGCATACCGCCGAATTTCAATAACCTTTTTCAGCACCTTGTGCAGGTCCATGCGACGCCCCTGTGAACCCATCCGGCGGCTATATGTCAACAGGTCGGTCATAATCCTAGCAGCCCGCTTGGCTTCGTCATGAATTACCTTCAGGTCCTTCTTGATGGGTTTCGGAGTATCTTCCGCCATCAGTAACTCAGAATAGAGCAGGACACTACCCAGAGGGTTGTTCACCTCATGGGCAATACCAGCCGTCATCTCACCTAAGGAGGCCAGCAACTGAGAGTGTTGCAATTGTTCCTGGGTCTTTCTCAGTTCGGTAACATCCTGATACAGCGCCTGAAACTGGGCCGCTCCGTCCCAGATTACCTTCTCACGGAATACAACCAGATGACGAACCTCTCCATCCTTACGAATGATACTCACCTCATATCTGGATGGAACGGGTTGTTCCCTTCGCCTCTTCTCTTTCCGCTCCAGGTGTTCCTTATAGCTCTCAGGGGTATAACGCTTGCTTGCCGGCATATCCCTCAACTCCTCGATACTATCATAGCCGTACATATCCAGAATAGCACGGTTAGCATAGAGCAGTTCCCCTTCATAACTAACGATACGGACTCCCAGAGGGGAGCTATACAGAGAGTTACGGAAGTTCTGCTCGGACTCACGCAACGCTTCCTCCATCTCTTTGCGCTCGGTGATGTCACGTGCAATGCCAAAGGAAAGCCGGTCATTGAGATGCGCGGCAGACAACAGAGCAGTACGGCGGGTATCATCAGGCCTGATGAAAGTAACCTCACCATAATCAAGCGCATCCTCAACTACGGGCAACCTCTGGAGCCGCTGTATCATACCCAACGGCGGCAAATCATCCGTCGTCATTTTTCTGAGCTCAACAACGGAACGGCCGGTGAGACGCTCGGCAGCAGCATTACCATCAAGGCAACGGCCGGTCTTCCTGTCCACGAGAAAGATAGCATCACCAGAGCGCTCAAAAAGCAAGCGGTACCGCTCTTCCGACTCCCGCAAAGCCTGCTCCGCCTGTTTTCGTTCAGTAATATCGCTGGCAACGTGAACACAAGATAGAAGTTCACCATTACTGTCGAACACGGGTGAAGAAGATACCTGGAGATGAATGCCGAGGTGCGGGTCAAAGAACTCCGCCGTAGCCGGTTTCTTTGTCATCAGTGTTTTCATATGGGGACAGCCTGGCACAGGTCCGTCTGTCCCGTGTACCACCTGGTAACATGGCCGGCCAATAAGCTCCTGTGGCTTCATATGGAAGGCATCAGCGAAGGCCATGTTGACTCTGGTCAGCCTGAAGTCCCGGTCGTGGATTGAAATCAGATTCGTGGTGGAGTCAAACGTCATCCGCCACTCCTTAGCAGCATGCTCTAATTTCCCCTCTGTCTGCTTACGGTCGGTGATATCAATGGCAACGCCTCTCAGTCCAACAGGCTTATCATTGTGTATAATCCGAGCCCCATATATCAGTACCGGGAAAGTACTACCGTCTCTCCTTAGTGCAGTGTACTCAATTCCACCTAGTTCCTCGCCACTCAACGCCCTCTGGATGTCCTTGTTCACCCTATCTCTATCCTCAGGTATGAACATACCAAGAACATTGGGAGCATCGTTCACATCATCTATAGAATAGCCGTAAGTTTCAAAGGCCTGTTTATTAACAAATGTGAAGTTACCATCTGCGTCGATTTCCCAGATAACCTGCGGCAGGAGACTAGCCAGGTCCCTGAACCTTCGCCGGCTTTCAAGCAATTCCTGTCCGGCCCGCTGCCGCTCCTTAAGTTCCCGCTGGAGCTCATCTGCCCGGTGTCTGACTTTTTCAGCACCCCGCTCATGCTGCTTTCGGTTTCTCCGCTCCCAGTCAATCCAGAAGCTGGCACCAACACTAACAGCCATAGTGATGATAGTCCCGTAGAGAAAACTACGACCCTGTATGCTATTCATGACCAGTGACATCATCGACGCCCCGAGAACAACACAGATAGCCAGTGCCGCTTTCAGTCCAGATTTCCAGGCAGCAATAATAACCGACGCCAGGAAAATGGGAATTAAGAGAGATACGTAGGTAAAGGCGAAGCCATATTGAAGAGCGAACCAGTTAAGACCGGCCAGACTGGTGGCTGCCATAGTAATAAAAACAGCCCCCAACACCACCACGATGAGCCATGAGTAGAAGCCCTTCTTGACCTTTTTCATAACCGTTTCTGCACCGCTGTCCGAGGCAACATGGGCATGCGCCCATATCTCACGATGGGTCAAACTAAACCAACTATAACACACCCGACCATACAGGAAAGACCTATCGGAGCACAATCACCGACCTCTGGTGGTCAAAAAAGGGCCTAAAGGAGCGCTGGATTGAAGCTATCGGTTCAGGCATAGTCAATATTTAGGCATTCCGCATCCGATGGCTCGTTGGGCTTACAGACACTTCACATCAGCAGCTGCCACCCGTAACAGCAGCAATCCCGACTACAGAACATTTTTGAGACCGGTGTTTCCCCGGCTCCAATCAGGGCTTGGTGGCAATGACCAGAGAGGTACGCGCTGGCTCGTGAAGACTGACAACCCTTGGCTCAATAAAACCGACCTCTCTCATCAGGCCCATTACCTCCATCCCGGAGTAGGACTGGCCCTCACCGGTGTTTACCAGCATGTTTAATGAGAAAAGCACTGCTCGTAGAGGGGAGGCACCCTCGTCATCAATCAAGCCCTCATGGACCACTACCTCCCCACCAGGGACCAGGGAATCGTATGCCTTCGCCAGCAGCAACTTGCTCCGCTCCGGACTCATCGAGTGCAGAACCGCCGACAGCAGGACAACATCATTACCCTGACCGAAGTCATCCTTAAAGTAATCACCAGCGCGAGTGGTGATTAAATCACTCATGCCTAATTCAGCAATAACCTCCTTGGCAATCTCGACCGTTGCGGGAAGGTCAAAGACAATGGCTTTCAGGCCGGGGTAACGTTTCACCAGGTGAATGGAGTAGGTGCCGGGCCCGCCGCCAGCATCAAAAAGCTGGCGTCTACCAGTGAGGTCCAGTCCTTCGGCCAGGAGAGGAGCGTCCAGCATCGCCCGGTCGTGCATCGCCAGGATGAAGTTCCGATGGACATCACCCTCTTCGACGTGGCTGAAGCGCCCACCCACCCGGTGGTTGCTTCGTACCGCCTCATGCAGTCTCCCCCAGGCCTGCCAGAGGTCGTGCTGGTGGGCAATACCATCCCCCATATAAGTGGGCTTACCTCGCACCAGGAACTGTAATGCCTCTGGCGAATTACGGTAAAGCCCGCCCTCCTTCTCCAGGACATCAAGAGCAACACAGGCGTTAAGCAGCACCCGGGTGGGGCGGGGGTGAGTATCACAGCGGGAGGCAACCTCTTCGGCAGAGAGTGCTTCTTCCCCGATAACGGTAAAAAAATCAAGCTTGTTTGCTGCCATCACCACAGCGGCCGGCTGCCAGCCTCCCAGAGCCCGGTTGATAGGGTTACGCCGCGATGCTTGCCGCTCAGGTTCGGTTGTCATCTTAGCCTCCTCGTTCGGATTGTCGAGATTCTACCGCCTGCTGCGAAGAGTGTCAAGCACACTTAACAGGGATTCTGTTTGGTTTTGGTTGCTACCAAGTAGAGAACAGTAGTAGTGTGCCATTGCGAGGGGGCTTGAGCCCCCGCGGCAATCTCATTTCTACACCTGACGAGATTGCTTCGTTCCTGCTCGCTTGCCTCCGCTGAAGCTTTAGCGCACAAGCAGGCTGTCCCTCCGGCCTGCTCGCCGTACGACTTCGGCAGGCGAGGACTATGGCAGGCGGGTCACTCGTAATGACAGAACAACCGAATGCAAATAAAACCATACATGTGGCCAGTTGACAAAAGGCATGACTAATGGTACTCTATCGAGTAACCTGTGTTGTTATGTAAGGCGGGGTATTGTGGCGTGGGTAAAAATTCTGGCTATGTGAATTTAGGGCTCGTAAGGATACGCTACCCAATAATGCCCCGTTTAAGAGCACCTGAATAAGGAACAGCAAGCGTGACGAGGGACGCTGAAATAGACAAAGACCAATATCCCGAAGAATTGGACGCCTTACGCCAGCGCAAAGAGGAGCTTGAGGCATCAAGGGCTGAGGTCGAGCGTATCGAGGAGGCGCTGCGACAATCAGAGGAATCGCATCGTATCGCCCTCAGCAACATATCTGAGGCTGTCTTTATAACAGACAGTGCCGGAAAGTTCACCTTCATCTCACCAAATGTACAGGTCATCTTCGGCTATTCTGCCAATGAAATACGCCGTTTAGGCAATATATCCAGTCTACTCGGTGATGTCCCCTTCGACCCGGAAGAGCTTGAAATGGTAGGGGAAATACGCAACATTGAGCAAGAAATTAAGGACAAATCGGGCCGGCGCCGCACCTTGCTGGTGAACGTCAATAGGGTCTCCGTCGGAAAAGGCAGATTACTCTATACCTGCCTCGACATCACTTCACGTAAACGTACACAGGAGCAACTGAGGCAGCACCAGGATAACCTGGAAGAAATGGTTGAGGAGCGCGCCGCCGAGCTTAAAGCCGCCAACGAACAACTGGCACAGCATAACAAGCTGTTGAGCACTCTGAGCCGTATCCAGAGCCAGTTCATCGCCGAAGCCGACCCCCGCGTCCTCTTCGACCGATTACTGGACGACCTCCTTTCCCTGACCGATAGCAAATTTGGATTCATCGGGCAGGTCCTTCATACACCCGAAGGCAAACCTTACCTGAAGACCCATTCTGTAACCAACATCGTCTGGAGCGAAGACACGGGGCAACTTCATGATAAGGGCCACGCCACCGGCAGCGAATTTTCCAACCTGCAACCCCTGATAAATGCCGTGATGACATCCGGTAAACATGTCATCATCCACGACCCCGCCAATGACCCCCGCTGTGAAGGAGTGGCAACCCGTCCCCCGATGGACTCATTCCTCGGGCTACCATTGTACAGTGGTCAGGAACTGATTGGCATGGTCGGTATTGCCAACCGTCCCCGAGGTTACGATTCTGCCCTGATAGAATTCCTCCAGCCCTTTCTGCTTACCTGCGGTAATATCATTCAGGCACAACGCAATGTCCAGCAGCGGCAGCAGGCCGAGGAGGAGCTGGCAAAGTCCGAACGGAATTTCCGCAACTCTATAGATAGCTCTCCACTGGGGACATCAATCGTCACCAGAGACGGCAGGCTTATTTACGCCAACCGCGCCTTCCTCGACATCTACGGTTATGACGGTGTCGAAGAACTGAAGGCAGTACCGCTGAGAAAGCGCTACACTCCTAAGAGTTACCGGCAACACCGGGAAAGAAGACGCCGGATGAGGCGTGGTGAGTCTGTTCCGACCTACTACGAATTGAGCGTGGTGCGCAGGGACGGAGAAATCCGTAACCTCTGGGTGTTCTGGGACAGGGTATACTGGGACGGCGAACCACAGTTTCAGGTGATATATCAGGACATCACCGACCTCAAGCGGGCCGAAGAGCAACGGAGGGAATCGGAGGACAGGTACCGCCTCCTCTTCGAGCGTTCCAGTGATGCCATCTTCCTCCTCGATAGGACCACTGGCCGCTACCTCGACTGCAATGCCGCTGCCGAACGTCTCACCGGGCGCAGCGCTGCCGAGCTCCGTTCACTAACACCGGATGACGTCGACTCACTGGATGGCCTCCAGAGGCTACAAAAGCTTACAGTTTCGGCAGATGCCCGGGACCCGGGCGAGGTGACCTTCTACCGCCCGGACGGCACCAAGCGGACGGCGCTGCTGGCCGCAACCCGCCTCAATGGCCACCTCGTCTTTGGCATCGCCCGTGACATCACTGAACGCAAGCAGGCTGAGGAGACACTGAAAAACAGCGAAGCCAGCCTTGCGAACGCACAGCGAATTGCGCATCTCGGAAACTGGGACTGGGATATACAGAACAATTCCTTCCGATTGTCCGAGGAAGCCGGTAACATCTTCGCCATGGAGCCCGGTGAAGGCGGTGAGCCTTATGAGGTCCTCTCCCGCCTCGTTCACCCCGACGACCGGGAATTCGTCCAGAAAGCAATCGTCCAGGCCTTGTTTGAAGGTAAACCCTACGACTACGAGTACCGCATCCTCCGGCCCGACGGCTCAGAGGGCATCGTCCACGTACGCGGTGAGGTCACATTTGATGATAACGGAAAGCCGATAAGAGCATCGGGTACAATCCAGGACATCACCGAGCTCCGCGCCCTCGAGAAGAAGGTGATCGAATACAAGGAACTAAACGAGCTCAAGAGTAACCTCCTCTCGACCGTCTCCCACGAGTTACGCACCCCGCTGGCCATCATTAAGGGATACTCCACTCTTCTTCTGGACTATGACGAGAGGCTGGAAAAGGAAGAGAAGCACGAGTATGTTGAGTCCATCGATAAAGCCACCAGCCGACTCGTCGAGCTCGTCAACCATATCCTGGATATGTCCCGCCTCGAATCAGGTATGCTCCAACTAGAGCGTACTTCGGCAAGCATATCACGACTGGTCCGGGAGGCAGCAGCCGAAGCCCGGCTCAGGGCACCAGGGCATGCCATCGAGCTAAACCTAGCCACCGGCCTGCCGAGGGTGCGCATCGATACCAAGCGTGTCCGGCAGGTACTGGACAACATCCTTGACAACGCTATCAAGTACTCTCCTGAGGGAACAGAAATAGTTATCTCAGCCGAACAACAGGACCAGGAGCTGCTTGTCAGCATCTCCGACCAGGGAGTTGGCATCCCATCCAAAGACCTGGAAAACGTCTTCAACCGCATGTATCGCGTCGAACGACGGACAACCCAGGAGACCGGCGGGGTTGGTCTCGGGCTGGCAATCTGCCGCGGGCTGGTAGAAGCACACGGTGGACACATCTGGATTGAAAGTAAAGAAGGAAAAGGGACCACCGTCTTCTTTACGCTGCCACCATAGACAGAAAAGTCAGAAGCATGGCAAAAGGTCGCGAAGCAAAATCAGTCCTTGTTATTGAGGATGAGGCTGACATCAGGAGATTCGCCCATCGCCTTCTTGACCTCGAAGGCTATCAGGTTCTCGAGGCTGCAGATGGAAATGAAGGACTGCAAATGATTAAGGGAACCCGGGGGCTGTCCCTGGTGCTCCTGGACCTGAGACTCCCTGTTTGCGACGGCTGGGTGGTCCTCGACGAGATGAAGCACAACCCCAAGCTATCGGCAATTCCGGTGGTCGTCTTCAGCGCTTCAGCCGCCGAGTCGCAGCGGAAAAAAGCACTCAGCATGGGGGCCGCCGGCTACCTCGTTAAGCCCCTGGACGCCGCCGGCCTGAAACAGGCCGTCGCCGCAACTGCACACTGGGAAGAGGTGATGTCAGGTGCCGTCTCGCAAAACGGCCGTCATGGTGGTTGATGACGACATCCGAATACTGCGCATGATGCGGCGGATGTTGGAGCTGGAAGGCTACCGGGTAATCACTTCACCCGATGGTCAGACCGCCCTCGAAATAATGGAACACGACCCCCCCGACCTCCTCCTGCTTGATATCATGCTGCCTGGCATGGAAGGACATACCGTATGCCGGCGCATCCGCGAATTCTCCCAGATACCGATAATCATGGTCACTGCCAAGGGCGCCGATGAGGAGAAGGTCAAAGGACTTGATGCCGGGGCTGATGATTATGTAACCAAGCCCTTTTCCGCAAGCGAGCTAACGGCTCGCGTCCGGGCTGTACTACGCCGGGCCTCGCTCTCGGACGAACCTACTGAGCCAACCTTCCGCTACCAGAACCTTGAGATTGACTTCTTCCGCCGGAGGGTTACCCTGGATGGTGAAGACGTCAACCTGACAGGCACCGAGTACAAGGTCCTCTCCTACCTGACCCGCAATGCCGACCGTGTGGTCACCCCGAACCAGATACTGAATCGGGTCTGGGGTGAGGAATACCTCGATGAGACCAACCTCATCCAGGCGAATATTGCCCGGCTTCGAAAGAAGCTCAAGGACGATGCTCGGCACTCCAGGTTCATCTTTACCAAGCCCGGCATAGGATATTTGTTTGCCAGAAAGAACAATGACGAGCAGCCCTCCTGACAACCTCTCCGGCAACTGAAGAGACTTTTCCTACCGAAGGAATGTCACTATCCACCCTACCAACCTCACCATAGATACCTGCCAGCTACCTCTCTTTGTCAGTCTTTTGTCAGACTGCGTAGTCTCAATGTCAGATGTGCGTCATGCCGCCCTACTACACTGGACTAGGCTGATTGGGAGGATAGGTACAGAACCGGGGGAGTAAAAACCTGAAGAGGTAGCCGGTATGGTCGTTACTGACGCCCGCTTGATTAACAGTCATTACAACCGAACCGTTCAACCAGCACAGGTACTGGAGGAGATACAACTCGCTCGTGACAACGAGCGCCGCCGACTGTCAGCCGAGATTCACGACGGCGTTGTTCAGTGGATGGTCGGGGCCCTGTATCGCATCAATGCCTGCCGCCAGAGCATTCCGTCATTAAAGCCTGGTGACCTGACAGACGAACTGAACAATATTGCCATGACGTTAAAGCAAAGTGTCGGCGAACTCCGGCGCATAATCGCCGACCTCCACCCACCCTCACTGGAGAAGCTGGGGCTGGTACCAGCCCTGCGTCTGGCCTTGAGTGCCCTCATAGAGGAGAACATTACCTGCAGCTTCGAATTAAGCGGAAAACTGCCGAAGTTCACGCTAGGTGAAGAAAGGGCTGTCTTCGGAATAGTCCAGGAAGCCCTGACCAACATCAGGAA
Organism: uncultured Dehalococcoidales bacterium; assembly: GCA_964611805.1. Taxonomy (GTDB): domain Bacteria; phylum Chloroflexota; class Dehalococcoidia; order Dehalococcoidales; family Fen-1064; genus W589. The sequence continues at coordinate 33,632 of CAZTBG010000009.1, forward strand.
ACACTCCGCGGCCACCAGGGCCCACCTCCACCTGTGGTTCCGTGGCGATGCTGCCTCTATGGAGATTTTTGACAACGGGCAAGGCTTCAAGCCGGAAGAAGTAATAGATAACCAGGTCCGGCCAGGTCACATCGGCCTCATCACTATGAAAGAAAGGGCAGAGCTGATTGGTGCTTGCCTACAAATTGACAGCCAACCCGGAGAAGGAACTTTAATCAGCCTTACCTTCTCCCCCGAGTCACAACGGATAATACCAACAGCCATATGGAGGTGACAATTGCCTGCTATCCGGGTGCTCTTAGTTGATGATTATCAGGCAGTGCTCGATGGGCTGCAACGAATGCTTAAGCTGGACGAAACAATAGAGGTAATCGGCACGGCCCAGAGCGGCGAAGAGGCAATCAGCAAGGCCACTGCCCTCTTGCCTGATGTCGTCACCATGGACCTCAGGATGCGGGGGCTGGACGGTATCACCACCACCCGCCAGATAAAGGAGAAGATGCCCCGCGTGAACGTGCTGGCGCTGACCATGTATGGCGAGACCATGATACGTGATGCCATTGATGCCGGCGTCTCCGGCTACATTCTCAAGGACAGCGATTATGAAAGGATTGTTCAGGCAATTCATCAAGTGTCTAACGGTGGCCACCCGATTACACCATCTCTCACTCGTCAGCCAGCAATGAATTACGCCACCATCAGGTAAAGTCACAAGATTATTAAAAAACCAATGAACAGACAAGCCAGTCAATCAACAACCATCTTATACGTAGTCTTCACCCTCGCTTCGGAATACTACGGTGTTGATATCAGGGATACCTACCGCGTCCTGCAGATGGATTCCCTCATTAAAGTGCCGGACGCACCACCAGTTCTCAAGGGTGCAGTCACCCTCCTGGGAAAGTTGGTGCCGGTTGTCGACCTCAGAAAAAGGCTCGGCCTGCAGGTAACCAGACCTACATTGGAAAGTCGCATCGTAGTCGTCAATATCGCCGAACGGGAAATCGGCCTCATCGTTGATTCGGTCACCGGTGTGCTGCCTATTCCCCTTTCTTCGGTAGAGACAGCAACCGCTCCTGCTGCTCGCACCGGTTATCTATGGGGCATCGCCAATCTGGGCCCCCGACAGGTCTTGCTCCTTGACCTCGACAAAGTGTTCTCAGTCTTCAATGGTCGCATACCAGCCGCGCCAGCAATTAGCGGCACGCCTCCGGCAAGGCCAGGCAAAGCACAGTCAGTATCGAATACCGGCGAAGAGGGACAACTGGCCCTGAGACTGTAAACCTGCTGACGGTCACCATCATCACTATATAATCCTCTAGACCGAACACCCACCCGAAAACCATTAGGCATTGCATTTCCCATACCATATTGAGCACACAAACAGGCTTCTTGTGGTAAAATAGTGCCAGATCAGCAAAAGGGGGTGAATCGCACACTCAAAGGCTATCCAGCAGCAATATTTTGTTATAAAAAGGAGGACATACCATTATGACTACATTTAACTTACCGGTAAGGATAGTCTACGGCGCCGGGTCTATTACACGTTTGGGAAGAGAGGCAACAGCAATTGGACGAAAGGCCATGATTGTCACCTATCCCGATATACGCCGAGTAGGACTGCTGGACAGGGTCATTGAAGACCTGAAGTCAAACGGGGTCGATATCTTGGTTTTTGAAGAGGTGGAGCCTAATCCGCGTTCATCAACGATAGACAAGGGAGCTAGGATAGCCCGTGATAATAAGATTGACCTGATTATTGGTCTTGGTGGCGGCAGTGCTATGGACACAGCTAAGGGAATAGCGCTGGCCAGTAGTGGCACTGACTCAGTCTGGGACTACATAAGAGGAGGTACAGGTGAAGTAAAGGGCCCGGTTCCCCCGCTCATTCAGGTGCCAACTATGGCCGGTACCGGCTCCGAGATAAATGCTGGAGGGGTAATTACTAATTGGGAGACCCATGTTAAGACCGGGATAGGTCATCGTAGTCTATGGGCAAAGCTAGCTATTGTTGACCCTGAAGTCACGCTTACCGTACCCGAAAAGCAAACAAAAGCGGGAGCGGCAGATATCTTTTCTCACGTAGTAGAACGCTATGTTACCGATGACAGACCCAGTCCCATGACCGACGGTATTCGCGAGACTGTAATGAAGATGGTTGTGGAATACTTACCGAAGGTACTGGACCGCCTGGATGATATCGAAGCTCGTACTCAGCTTTCCGTGGCAAGTACTACTGCCATGTCATCGTTTGTCACCTGGGGAGATGGTGGAGGCGTAATGAGCTGTCACGGCGTTGAGCATGCCTTGAGTGGTTACTACGATGTTACTCACGGTGAGGGCTTGGCGGCTCTGTTGCCTGCATGGATGAAATTCTATCTTCCAGAAATGAAGGAAAGGTTCTACTTACTGGGCCAAAAGGTCTTTGGTAAGAATGACGGGATAAAGGCTACTGAGGAATGGTTTCAAAGCGTTGGATTGAGGTTACGGTTACGAGACATGGGTTGTGAACTTGAGCGGGCTGATGAAATAGCCGAGCTTGCCATACAATCAACCCCAGGCCTTGACAGCGGCGGCCCTAAAACACTGGATGCAGCGGCCATAGCCCAGATTTATCGGGAGTCTTACTAGCTTCAACCCCCACAGCAGCAATTGATGGGCTGCTATGGAATGGAAAGTGGCTTGACACAACCCTTCATCTTGAGTAGAGTGTCCACTACATGGGAGTACCAGTTATCACGTCGCTTTGTTTATCCTGTCAGGAGGTGATTCCAATGAGACTGGAAAATAAGGTCGCTCTGGTGGTTGGGGCGGGTTCAATCAGACCCGGCATGGGTAATGGCAAGGCCACAGCCATTATGTTTGCCCGAGAGGGTGCCAAAGTGGTTGCCGCCGATATAAACCTCGAAGCCGCCGAGGAGACGGTAAACATCATCCGCGGTGAAGGTAATGAGGCCATAGCGGTACAGGCCGATGTTACCAAGGAGTCAGACGTAAAGAAATTGATAGAGACAACAGTCTCCCGTTACGGCAAGCTGGACGTAGTTTTTAACAACGTTGGCATCGCTTCTGGAGGTACCGGCCTCAAGGTCACCCTTGAGGAATGGGACGAGGTAATGGGCACCAATCTCAAAAGTGTCCTGCTTGTCTGCAAGTATGCTATCCCGGAGATGATAAAGAACGGTGGCGGGACTATAGTCAACAACTCGTCCATGGCAGCCTATCATTCTCACGGCATTTATGCCTACTCTGCCTCCAAAGCCGGTGTCATTGCCCTTACCCGTTGCCTCGCTGCCGGGTTTGCCAAGGACAACATCAGGGTAAACTGTGTCGCTCCCGGGCTAATGGACACCCCCCTGGTGGCACCAATAATGACCGAGAAGCGTATCCGCCGTGTAGAAGAAAGGGTGCCACTGAAACGACACGGTCGTGCTGAAGAAACGGCAGCAACGGTGTTGTTCCTGGCATCACCGGAGTCGTCCTATATCACCGGGCAGACGATACCGGTCGACGGTGGGCTCTCGGTGCAGTAGCACACAGCTATCTCAGACTCATGTCTGAAACAAAGGAGTTGATTATGGAGCAGAGACGACTCGGTAAAACAGGACATATGAGCAGCGTGCTTACCTTTGGCGCCGCCGCTCTCGGGCAGGTCTCTCAGGCTGAAGCGGACGCAGCCATCGAACTGGCTATCAGGCACGGTGTCAACCACTTCGACGTTGCCCCGACCTATGGAGAGGCCGAGCTGAGGCTCGGCCCGTGGATGGAGAAACACCATAATGAAATCTTCCTCGGCTGCAAGACTACCGAGCGTAGTAAGGCCGGCGCCAGAGACAGTCTGCGGCGCTCACTGGAGAGGCTCCGGGTAGACCATTTCGACCTGTTTCAATTTCACGGCGTGAATGACCTGGAAACTCTATACGCAATTCTTGGCCCGGGTGGTGCTCTCGAAGCCGTCCTTGAAGCCAGAGAGCAGGGCCTGGTGAAGTACATTGGTATCACCGGACACCGACCGTTTGTCCAGGTGGAAGCACTGAACCGCTTCCCGTTCGATACTGTTTTGTTCCCGTTGAACCGTGTGCTCGCCGCCCGCCGCAATGATTACAGCGATTTCTCCATCCTGCTTGACCAGACTAGGCAGAAAGATGTCGGCATGATTGCCATCAAGGCAATAACCAAACGCCCCTGGCAAGGCCCCACGCACATATATCGCACCTGGTACGAGCCCTTTGACGAGCAAACCGAGATTGACAAGAGCCTCTGGTATGTCCTGAGCCAGGGTATCACCACCGCGCCGATGGCAAGCGACGTATCCCTCTGGCCAATGCTGCTCGACTCTGCAGAGAGGTTCCAACCGATGAATGCCGAAGAGCAGGCTGCAGTCGTAGCTGAGGCACGCCGCTACCAGTCTATCTTCCCCACGGCCTAGCACCAAAATAGCACCCCCCGCCGCTCTTTGACATCTCCCAGGCATCAGGCTAAAATGAATTCAGTTCACTTCCATCTCGAAAGGAGCTTGCATGGCCTGGGACCCTGCGCTGGAGGCCGCTTTTCACCCTAAAGTAGTTGCCATGGTCGGTATTTCATCGAACGCCCAGCCCGGTAGGCAACGCGGCCCCGGCGGTGCTAATTTCATCGTCAGTTACGAACAACTGGGTTTCAAGGGACGCATCCATCCCGTCAATCCCAAAGCCACCGAGATTATGGGGCGTAAAGCCTACCCCAACGTCGCCTCCATCCCCGAACCGGTCGACCTGGTAGTCATCTCGGTACCAGCCCAGGCTTTACCCGGAGTACTTGAGGACTGCATCGTGGCCAATGCCAAAAACATCCACGTATTTACTGCCGGCTTTGAGGAGACCAGTGAGGCAGAACGGATAGAGCTGGGACGTCAGGTCCGTGAAATAGCCGAGCGTGGCGGTCTGCGTATCATTGGCCCTAACTGCATGGGACTCTATGTACCTGAAGCTGGTATCGGGTCGTTTGACCGGCTGCCAAAAGAGAGCGGGCCGGTGGCTTTTATCTCTCAGAGCGGCGGCCACCTGAACTGGTTTTCTCACTACGGTCAGAACTACGGCATCCGCTTCAGTAAGGCTATCAGCTTCGGCAACGCCTATGTCCTCGACAGCACCGATTACTTAGAGTACTTTGCAACAGACCCCGAGACTGGCATCATCTGCATGTACCTGGAAGGAGTAAAGGACGGCCGTAAGCTTATCCAGCAGGTGAGGACCATCAACCGTACCAAGCCAATCATCCTGTGGAAGGCAGGGCTCACCGAGGACGGGACAAGGGCGGTAGCCTCCCACACTGCCTCTCTGGCCGGCCAGGAGGGTATCTGGCGAGGATTCTTCGCCCAGACCGGCGCTATACCAGTACAATCCCTGGAAGAGATGGCGGAGGCTGCTATGACCTTTCTCTATGTCAATCAACCCGCCGGAAAGAGGGTAGCCGTTATTGGACTCGGCGGGGGCACCAGTGTCGCTTCAGCCGATGTATGCAATCGCGAGGGACTGGACGTCCCCGCCCTTACCAATGAGACCCAGACCGAACTGAAGAAGTTCATCCCCATAGCCGGCTCCAGCGTGCGTAACCCGCTGGACACCGGCCTTGTATTCCGCGATATCAATGACCTGCAACGAGAAGTAGAGCTGGTAACGACCGACCCCAATATTGATATGCTAATCTTGAGACCCCACCTCGACATGGCAAGTGCAGGCAACTCAGAAGATGCCAGCAAGGTTATCGATTACCTGATTGATATCTGCCGAAACAATCCGCACGGCAAGCCAGTGGTGCTCGCGTTTCACTCTTTTAGCAACGACCCTCAGGAATTTGAGATGCGGTCCCGACTCCAGAAAGAGCTACCCCGCCAGGGAGTCCCTGTCTATAGCTCCCTAAACGCTGCCTGTCGTGCCCTGTTTAGACTGTACGAGTACCACCGCTTACAGAAAGCTCTAGCAGCGGAGAACCTTTAGGGCATCAGTGGTAATCGGCACGGCTCATCCCCACCCTCCGGTCACCTGTTTGACGGCCATCCACAGGTTCAACTATTATGAAACAGGACCAGAACTGCATTACCAGCATCGTGGCAAGCTGGTAGACACCCCCGGAGAAGAAAGCATTTGAGCGCGGACATAATCAGACGTGTGAGGAGCAGGGGTAAGCAGGCCTTCTACGGGTGGCGTATAGTTGCAGCGACCTTCATCATCAATGCCTTTGGCATCGGCACCTTCTTCTACGGGTTCAGCACCTTCTTCAACCCGATGATTACCGAGTTTGGCTGGTCGAGGACAGTGATGTCCGGCGTATTTTCACTCTCTCGGACCGAAGGGGGCATTGCCGGCCCGCTCAACGGCTGGCTCGTCGACCACTTCGGTGCCAGGAAAATAATGTTCCTGGGGGTGACGATTACCGGCATCGGCTTCATCCTTCTACGGACGGTCAATAGTCCAGTCAGCCTTTACCTTATTTTCGGTCTCATCCTGTCGATGGGTTTCAACATGGGTTTTACACATGCTACCTCGGCGGCCGTGGCCAAATGGTTCGTAAAGAAGAGAGGCCGCGCCCTCTCTATACTGACAACGGGTAATGGTGTCGGTGGTGCAATATTTGTACCGGTAATTGCCTGGCTTATCACCCAGTTCGGCTGGCGGGTGTCCACCCTCATCCTTGGCGTAGCCACCCTGGCAATTCCCCTACCTATAACCCTCATTGTTAGAAGCACCCCAGAGGAGATGGGACTCAGACCTGACGGAGACATCGCCAGCTCGGAAGATACTACCGCAGAGCCAGGCTACAGTCTGGCCTCATCCAACGCTTACACATCGCCGGACGAAGTCAACCTGACCGTCCGCGAGGCCCTGAAAACGCGCGCCTTCTGGGTATATGCCATTTCTATGGTGCTTCGAGCGTGCATTCTCAGTGCTATTGTGGTACACCAGATTCCCCACCTGATGGATATCGGTATTGAATATGAGACCGCCGCAAGCATACTGGGGTTTATGGTGCTGATGAGCATTCCCGGCCGGTTCATCTTTGGCTGGCTCGGTGACCGTTTCAATAAGCGAGTCTTGCTATTTATCAGTTGCGTGCTTCAGGGCATCGGCATATTTATCTTCATCAACGCCTCCACACTGCCACTATTGTATCTCTTTGTCATTGTCTACGGCCTCGGATACGGAGGTGCTATCCCGCTGACCGTCGCCCTGCGGGCTGACCTCTTTGGACGGACTAATTACGCTACCATCTCAGGAATTACGATGCCGCTGACAATGATAGGCACAGTAACAGCCCCTCTATTTGCTGGCTACCTTTACGATACTACCCAGAGTTATACCCTGGCCTTCTACGTATTCATTGCTCTGATTGTACTCTCCGGAGTATGCTTCCTGCTCATACCACGGACTTCCCAGCCAAAACGCCAAGCCTGAGAAGCACTGCATAGCATCATTCGTCCTCCTGTATGGTTCTCAACGCCTGTCTTGCCTCGTCCGTTATTGTTATGTCAATTAAGAACATGCATATCTGCGGATGGTACTAATTACCCATGACATATACCTCATTGTTGGGCAGTCAGACGCCGTGTAAGATTAAAGTTGAAGAAGTGCGTCCTGGCGAGGAGGAAGATTCGAAGTGACTATGACAGTACCAGAGCAGTCACAACCTTCGTTGCTGCAAAGACAGTTCCCCACTCCCGAGGCAATACAGCTCATACCCGAAGCCCTGGCAAGGAAGTATAACGCCATACCCGTAGCAATAAAAGGCGGTACTTTACAGATAGCTATCGCCAACCCGGCGGACATCTTTGCCATAGAAGCTCTGGCCGCTCAGAGCCGGATGCGTGTCGAGCCACACCGGGCCAGTCGCAAGGAAATCCGGGAGGCAATCGACCGCAACTATAAGTCCTACGACGAAATCGAGAAGCATGTTTCCAGCATCTCCCTGCCAAAGACTGCCGATGAGGAGGCAACTAAACCTGACACCATTACCGACGCTCCGGTAGCCCAGGCCTTCTCCCTTATTATCGAGGAAGCAGTGAAAGCACGGGCATCAGACATTCACCTCCAGCCACAGGAAGACAAGCTGCAGATACGCTTCCGCATCGACGGCACACTTCAGAGCACGATGTCACTGCCAGCAGCAATGACCACGCCCCTTATTTCACGGATGAAGATTCTGGCCAACATGAATATAGCCGACCATCATCACACTCAGGACGGTCAGTTCTCATATAAAACGAAGGAGCGCAAAGTGGACGTGCGGGTCGGTACTATACCCACTGTTTGCGGTGAGATGGCCGTATTACGCCTCCTGGACAAATCGCAGTCAAATCTGGAGCTGGCACAGCTGGGTTTTCTGCCTGAGATGCTGAAAAAATATAAGAAGATGCTGGAGACTCCCTACGGCATGATTCTGGTCAGCGGCCCAACTGGCGCCGGTAAGACAACTACACTCTACGCCTCAATCAATTGCATCAACCATACTGAGAAGAACGTTATTACCATTGAAGACCCCGTAGAGTACCGCTTTAAGAATATTAACCAGATACAGGTTAATACACGGGCCGGACTTGATTTCTCCACCGGTCTCCGCGCAATACTGCGCCTTGACCCCGACGTGATTCTGGTGGGTGAGATACGGGACGCAGAGACCGCCAAGATTGCCGTCCAGGGAGCGCTCACCGGGCACCTGGTCCTCTCATCCATCCATGCCAACGATGCCTTCACCGTGGTGTCCCGCCTCCTCGACCTCGGTATCGAGCCATTCCTGGTATCCTCAGCCCTGATTGGTGTCGTTGCTCAGCGGATGGTACGCCGTGTCTGTCCATACTGTGCCCGGCCCACCGAACTTCCTTTAGTAGAGCGGATGGCCTATGCCAAGGAAACTGGAGAGGAACAAAGCGAGTTCTCCCACGGCAGTGGTTGTCAGGCCTGTACCGGTACCGGCTACCAGGGAAGGACCGGAATTTTCGAGTTACTACACATTAATGATGAGATAAGTGCGATGTTGATAAATGGCGCCGACATCGCTGACATACGCGCCAAGGCTATTGAAAACGGGATGGTGTCCCTCATGAAGGACGGTATGTTCAAGGTCCGGGATGGCATCACCACACCTTCGGAGGTATTGCGCAACGCTCATCTCATGGAGTAGGTCTTCCGGCACCATCAGCAGACGAGATAGCTCAGAAACCAGCAGGAGGTAGGGAACAATAGTATACCAGTACGTTGTTTACGACAAGAATGGCGACGTAACAAAAGGTAGATTGTCGGCTACAAGCGAAGCAGCCGCAATTGAACTGCTCGGCTATTCCGGTTATCAGGTAGTTAACCTCAAGCCGATTACACGCCGCTTTAAACTCAGCATGCTGACGGCACGCTTCAGCCGGATAAAACCGACAGAGATAGTCCTTTTTTACCGCCAGCTTGCCTTACTGCTTAATTCAGGTATTGATATAGTCAAGGCCCTGGAACTATTGCAGGCCCAGACATCCAATCATCGTATGACGGCTACACTGGGTGAGGTAATAGCCGAACTACGGGGCGGCAATCGCCTTTCGGCGGCTCTCAGTAAGCACCCGGAGTTGTTCTCCAAGACCTCCTGCCGGTTGTTGCAAATCGGTGAGGAAAGCGGGAGCTTTGAGACAACATTGAAGCACCTGGCCGATTATCTCGAGAAAGAAGCCCTTGCGATGAAAAGTATTAAAAATGCCATGATGTATCCGGCAGTGGCTGCTGTTGTCACCGTGGTTGTCATGGGCATTCTGATTACATTTGTTCTGCCGGCCTTCAACGAGTTATACACCGCCCTCGATGCAGATTTACCAGCGATGGCCAGCATACTCATGGGTGCTGGTGAATTCCTTCGCAGTATCATGGGCTATCTCGCAGCAATACTCGTCATTGCCGTCATCGGCATCATTGCCTACGCAAGGACTCCTTCCGGGAAATATAGGGTAAACAATATATACCTCCATATCCCGCTCATCGGACGCATAATCCACCTCAAAGAGCTCTCCCGTGCCTGCCGAAGCATTTCTTTGCTATTCTACGCAGGCCTGCCCATGCCTGAAATTATCCGCCTTACTGGCCAGGCCAGTAATAACGCCGTGATAACCGAAGCATTCCAAGAGGTAGAGCAGGAAATGATAAGAGGAGAGGGTCTATCCCGGCCAATGGAAAAAAATCCCATCTTCCTGCCACTGATGGTACAGATGGTAAAGATAGGTGAGGAAACCGGGGAGGTGGACGTCAACCTGGAGGCAGTGGCACAGAACTACGAGGTCGAAGCTGAAGACAAGACCCGTTCTCTGATAGGACTTTTGCAGCCAACGATGACTGTGATTATTGGTCTGGTGGTCGGTCTGATTGCCCTTTCACTAACTTCAGCCATGTACTCTGTCTACGGGCAGGGATTATAGCCCATGAAGCTGGCACCTGACAGGAAAAAGCGATAGGTCTCCGCTCAGCGATAGGCACGGAGCGCCTCGAAAGGAGGATAGCCTTGCAGCGAATCAAGAAAAGACGGCTGCTCTGGGGTATGAGCATCCTGCTTCTGGTCATTATCATTGTCCTAGGCATAGTTCAGGCCCGGCAAACGGGGCAGAGAAGCAGCCTGAGTGAAGACCTTGAAATAGCCGAGCAGGTCTTGAGTGCGTTAGAAAGTGAGCAGTCCTCCTCGGAGCAGGACGAACCTGACACACAACCGGGCGACGCAGGTACTGCCCAGGCAGAGCTTTCTCAGCCGGCTGATAGCATTATGGCCAATGAGGACCTATTTTACATTGCCGATGCCAGCTCTGTAACACTAACCACGATTACAGTATCACCCCTATCGAGCGATATCCTAGCAGAGCTTTCCTGCTTATCACTGCCACTTAGTATTGTCGCTGAGGGAGACGTGACAGACCTGCTTGATTTCATTACCCGGTTGAATACTGAGCTCACCAATGGCCTCGTCAAGTCCGCCACACTTACCATCCCGGCGGGACCTGCTGAGAACCAACCAACAGTCAACATCGAATTGGTAATCTATACATACCAGGGTGGATAGTCATGGCCAGAAAAGTAGTCACTCTTTATATTGATGATTCAAGTATCCGGCTCCTCGTAACCGATGGTAAAAGCATCAGAGAACGGGCCCATTCACCCCTGGAACCCGGACTGGTTGAGGGTGGTATTGTCGTTAAGGAAGAAGAGGTCGCTGCCAGAATAGTCCAACTACTCAATGACAGGCAGGTAAGCACCAAAAAGGTCATTGTCGGCTTGAGCGGACTCCACTCACTAACACTGGTCATCCAGCTACCCCAGCTACCGGAGAGCATGCTGGCCGAAGCCGTGATGAGAGAAGCAGCGAAAGTCCTCCCGGTATCCCTCGATAAACTCTACCTCACCTGGAAGGCCATTCCCGCTCCCGAGAGAAAAATACGGGTCTTCGTGATTGCTGTACCACGGAACACGGCAGATGCCCTGCTGAAAACACTTCAAAGGGCAGAGCTCACTCCATACATGATGGATATTAAGTCCCTGGCTCTAGCCAGGATGGTAAATGAACCAACTGCCATCGTCCTCGATGTCCAGCCAACCGAGTACGACATCGTCATCATTGGGGACGGGATTCCACAGCCTATCCGTACCATTCCCATATCTCCAGACGAGAGACTGTCCTGGCAGAAGAAGCTGCCGATGATAACAGACGACCTCACCAGAACGATGGAGTTCTACGATTCCACGAACCCGGGGAACCCCCTCACCCCTAACATCCCGATATATGTCTCAGGCGAGCTTGCTGACGAACCAGAGATATGTCAGTCCCTGGCAGACAGACTGGGACGCCCTGTAATGCGGCTGTCATTACCCGTTAGCTATCCGCTGGGTTCATATCCCAGCCGTTATACCGTCAACCTCGGCCTGGCCCTGAAGCAACTGGCATCAAGAAGTAAGACCTCATCCCTGGTAGCAGACATGGATGTATTGCCTGCAGTCTACCAGCCAAAATCTTTTTCTCTCGCCAGAGTCTTCGCCCTGACTGGTGCAGCGCTAGCTGTGGTTGCGATTGTGTCCCAGATAACCTTCATCCAGAGTAATGCTGCCGGAATCGAATCACTTACCGACCAGCTGGGAACAGTCAATACAATTGTTGAGCAACATCAACAACGGCTGCTGGAAGAAAAGCAAACCCTCTCCCAGGCCCAGACATCCCAGGATACCTTCACCACGGCACTAGAGACACTTTACATGCGGCGTAACGATTTCAATGTTTGCCTGGAAGCAACAACAGCCTATTTGACTGGCGAGGTAACACTATCCGCCATCAGTCACGGCGGCAGCACGCTATTAGTCGAAGTTCAATCCCCGAGTGAGTCTGATGTTATACAGTACGCTCGAAATCTGAGAGATAGCGGTATATTCTCAGAGGTCTCCATTATCAATATGAAAAGGTTATCGGATGGGGGAATGATGTTCCGCCTGTCGCTGGCAATAGAGGAGTAGAGTGATGGATATGTTATCATTTCTTCATGCGGCTAAATCACAGGGTGCTTCTGACTTACACCTCGTCGTCTCTAACCCACCGGTAATGCGTATTCACGGCTCACTACACCCTCTGAGCGAAGCGTCTCCACTTACAGCCGACGATATTGACCAGGCACTTGACTGGCTGACACAAGAAAAGGAAAGGACCCATTTTCACCAGTCCATGGAACTGGACTTCGGCTGCACTATCCCTGATATTGGCAGGATGCGCTGCAATGCGGCCAAGCAACAAGGGACAACTACTCTCGCCATCCGCCTCTTGCCACAGACCATCCCCAGCATCGATGCCCTGTTGCTGCCCAATGTATGTCGTGACCTGGCCCTGAAACGCCGCGGCATGCTCATCGTTAGCGGGCCCACCGGAAGCGGTAAGTCTACCACGCTAGCCGCCATGATTAACTTCTTAAACAGTCATGAAACTCGCCGTATCGTTACTATTGAAGACCCGGTAGAATACATCTATCCCAACCTCAAGTGTACCATCAGCCAGCGTGAACTCGGCACCGATACCCTGTCCTTTGCCGAAGCGCTGAAACACGTGCTACGACAGGACCCGGACGTTATCCTGGTGGGCGAAATGAGAGATGAAGAGACAGCCGCGGCAGCATTATCTATCGCCGAGACCGGGCACCTGATACTCACTACCGGCCATGCTCCGAGCGCCTCTCAGGCGATTGAGCGTGTCATAGACCTGTTCCCTCCCCACGAACGCCATCTGGCCCAGTCAAGACTGGCCTCTTTAGTCATCGGTGTACTCTGTCAGACCCTTATTCCCAGAGCTGACGGCACAGGGCGGGTCCCGGCGGTTGAGATTATGCTGGCCACTCCGGCAGTAAGGAATTTAATCAGAGACGGGAAGATTTACCAGCTGCCGAACTTAATACAAACACACACCCGTGAAGGTATGCAACTGCTCGACCAGGCCCTGATTACCCTCTACCGTGAGAAGCTAATAACTCGCGACACCGTACTGGCCTTCTGCAACGACAACGAACAGGTGGAGAGACAGATAGCCAGTAAGGGTGAGCGGATAGATAGCCCGGCAAACGGCAATATATCTTTGAACATAGAGGCAGAGGGTTCCTGGAACCCGTCAACGTCAACTGAACAACCCCAGCCGACGGCCTCTTACCTCAGATGAGGAATAACAATCTACTGACCTGGCTAACGACAGCTACGGAGTTACCTGTAAAATTGAACCATCAAGGTTAAAGTAATACGAGCAGAGGCAGGGTAGTACTTTGGTACCAGATACTTTGGTCAACACGCTCAGGCTGCTCTTGACAAGCATCAGTTCCCAGCATACTTTGTAATTGAGGGCATTGCAGTACAATACCACTCTATTTTTATACTCTCTACATGCGTACTGCATGCATGAGTAATATATGAAGCGTCAAGAAGAGTCATTAATAATCAGTCATGCCAGTACAATCATCGTCTCCGGTCTGGATATCCAGCGGATGCTGAATAGCCTCATCGGAGAACTGAGGAAGCTGATAGATATTAACTGGGCAGCCATTACACGGATTGAGAAAAATAAAGTTCATTTTCTGGCCATATCATCTGATACCGCTTCAACACGTAAGGCTGGAGACCGAATACAGCTTAAAGGCACCGCCTACGAATGGCTGGCTGCTCACATGGTAGCAGCAGTAGAGCCCGACCTTCTCCAGGAAAGCCGGTTCATTACGAGTAAATACCACCTCAAGCAGGGAATTCGGTCGATTGTCTATCTTCCCCTGGTAAGGGAAGGCAATGTAACCGGCAGTATTACCCTGGCCAGCCGCCAGCCACATGCTTATGGTCACCGGCATATCGGAATCCTTGAGCGGCTGACTCCTTTAATCGCAGCCCAAATCGAAAATGCCCGCCTCTACGGTGAGGCAGTTGAGACAGCCCGGATTGATGAGTTGACCAGCCTGTACAATCGCCGGGCAATGAACGAGATGATAGCAAGTGAAATCGAACGCTGCTCTCGCTATGGGGGCACATTCTCGCTCATTATCCTTGACATTGATACCCTCAAGAATATCAATGACACTTACGGACACCTCACCGGTGATGAGTACCTTCGGCAGGTCGGCACTATCATCAAGACAACGGTAAGGAGTACCGACCGTGCCTTTCGTTACGGTGGAGACGAATTCGCTATTCTGCTTACACATACGACTACCGACGACGCCACGGTAGTAGCCGAACGAGTTCGCCAGCAGGTGGCCTCTGTTACCGGGGATATTGATATCCCGATTACCTGCAGTCTCGGCATAGCCAGTTGGCCTGCCGGGGGTCCTGACGTCAACGACATTATCAACACCGCCGACGCAGCGCTTTACCAGGCCAAGCGAGAAGGCGGCAACCAGACCAGCGCCAGTGTCTCTATCAACGCTGGAGGTGTTCAAGATGACCAGAGCATCCCATCGCAGAAGCTTTGGTAACCAGTTGCGTTTTTCACTAATATAGTTCAAACTATCTATACGAAAATTACGTCGAACAACAGGAGATGAAATACCTGAAGGGCTGGGATGTGAGCAAGCCTGTGGTAAGGAGCAAGAGATATGGGAAAAGACAAGATTAGGGTCCTCGTAGTTAGTCGGCAATCACTTATCCGGCACGGGATAGCCCATTCGCTCGCAAGTGCTGAGCACATAGAAATCATAGATTCGGTCGAGGTCAGTGATGGAGTGCTGGATAGCATAGACACTTCGCCCCCGGATGTCGCCATCGTAGATATTGATGACACCAACGAACATGGGCTAACGTTAGCCCGCAGAATCAGGCAGCGCTCGCCAAGTATTGGCGTTATTCTGCTCACCTCAAATCTTAATGATGACCAGCTCTTCCAGGCACTCAAGGTTCAGGCCGCAGCCTGCCTGGACAAGGAAATAGGCAGCGATGAACTGGTGATGGCCGTAGAGCAAATCGCCAGCGGGCAGCACCCCATAAATGAGAGCTTGGCCATCCGTCCCAGAGTAGCCGAAAAGGTGCTGTCCCAGTTCCAAAAACTCTCATGGAAGAGCGATGCTGAGGATATTCTGTCACCACTTACTCCCAGAGAGATTGAAATACTCGATTACATAGCCAAAGGAT
Source organism: uncultured Dehalococcoidales bacterium (assembly GCA_964611805.1). Taxonomy (GTDB): domain Bacteria; phylum Chloroflexota; class Dehalococcoidia; order Dehalococcoidales; family Fen-1064; genus W589. The sequence continues at coordinate 49,255 of CAZTBG010000009.1, forward strand.
TCCTCAACAAGCAGATTGCGATAGAGCTCGGAATCAGTGAGCAAACTATCAAGAATCATGTCACTTCAATTCTGCGCAAACTGAACGCCAATGCCCGCACCGAAGCGGTGGTGCTTGCCATTAAGCAAGGCGTGATATCAATTAGCTAGTGGAGTGAACTCCTGGAGTTCACTCCACAATCCATCACCGACTAAAACCACACTTAGATAAACTGCCACGTTGTCAGGCCGACCTTTGTGCCGCCCCGCTCTGGCTTCCTCGGTAAACTGTCCTTCGTCCAACGCCTGAGTCCACAATAGCATTCCTTATCTCCAGATGGTACTAAAACTACCCTCCTTGAATGTGTCTCCTTTGTGATGACTCGGGCTGCTTTTGTGATACCTTTGTGACTTAACCTAAATAGACTGAAAGTACCAGTACGAAAGAAAGGTATGTTTAGAAAACGTTTAGGATTTCACCACTGTTTTTTAGACTTTGTTTGGTAGTAGCAGCATATCATAACTTGCGAGGATTGATTTGGCCTAGCACATATTACACGTGCGCCCAATAACCCATCTATTGATAAGGAGGAACGGAGGACTACTTGAGAAGCATCAGATACCCCATGGTACAGTCAGAAAATGGCCGGGTCTGGCAGAAGCACTGTGGATTCCTGGAACTGACCACTGAGCAGTTTATGGCTGTCCAGGAGACACTCCTGGTCCAGCAACTCGAGAGAATTGGCAGCTCTCCTCTGGCAAGAAAGCTGATGGGTGACCGTACCCCCAGAAGTATTGAGGAGTTCCGAAGCTTGGTCCCTCTGAGCACCTACCAGTACTACGCACCTGAGTTCGAGTCCGGTGACGAAGACACCCTGCCAGAGAAACCATATATCTGGGCCCATACCTCAGGAGACTCCAGAACCTTCAAACGAGTCCCCTATACCCGTGAGTTCTACTACCACACACTGGACAGCCTGATGACAGCCTTCATCCTGGCCTGCTCGAAAAGGAGAGGGCAAAGTGACCTCATTGAGGGCGATAAGGTGCTGTTCAACGTGGCACCAGCTCCTTATCTGTCGGGAATACTGGCTAACGGGGCATACCAGACGTTCAACCTGAAAGCTGTCATGCCTCCCGATGAACATGACAACATGGACTTCAAAGACAAGGTAGCCAAGGGTTTCGAGGTCTCGCTGCGGACCGGCGTAGATATCATCATCGCTATGACCAGTGTCTTGGTCAAGCTCGGTAACGATTTCAGCGAACTCTCTCGTAACACGAAGAGTTCAAAACTCCCCAGACATCCTGCTGTCCTCTACCGACTCATCCGGGCCCTCCTCCGCAGCAAGCTGGAACACAGGAGTATACTGCCCAAGGACCTCTGGCCGGTTAAGGCCATAATTGG